>PXSY01000056.1:839-2087 GCA_003023125.1 Bacteroidetes bacterium QH_10_64_19 | reverse complement strand
CTGCCGAGTTTCTCGACACCTACTGGCAAACGAAGCCCCTGCTGGTCCGGGACGCGCTGCCGAACGTTCAGTCGCCCCTGTCCCCCGAAGAACTGGCGGGGCTGGCCTGCGAGGACGGCGTGGAGAGCCGCCTCATCCTGAAAGAGGGGGGCGCTCATCCTTGGGAGTTGCGGCACGGCCCATTCGCCCACGAGGACTTCCTGGACCTGCCCGACACCCACTGGACCCTCCTCGTGCAGGAGGTGGACCGCCTCATCCCCGAGGTCGGTGCGCTCCTCGATCGGTTCCGGTTCCTGCCGGACTGGCGGCTGGACGACATTATGGTCAGCTACGCGCCCACACACGGGACCGTAGGACCCCACATCGATAACTACGATGTCTTTCTGCTCCAGGGCGCCGGCCACCGCCGCTGGCAGATCGGGATCGAGCCAGTCGAGCACGAAGAGATCGTGCCGGACCTCGACGTGCGCATCCTGGCTGAGTTCGAGCCGGAGCGGGAGTTCGTCGTCGGCCCCGGCGATCTGCTCTACTTGCCTCCCGGCGTGGCCCATCACGGCGTTGCCACGGACGACCAGTGCATGACCTACTCGGTGGGCTTTCGGGCGCCGCGCCACCAGGACCTGGTGGCCAATTTTCTGCAACACGCCGTGGAGACCCTCGATTCCGATGCGCGATATAGCGATCCGGACCTCTCCCCCGTCGACCATCCAGGCGCTCTCCAAGAGGACGCCCGCCAAAAGGTGCGAAATTTACTACAAGACCTTGTTCGCGACGACGCGGCCATCGACCGATGGTTTGGCGAGTTCATGACTCGTCCCGACCGGGATCGCGAGGCTGTCCCGCCGGAATCTCCGGTCACGGCGTCCGAGCTCGTGGCGCGGCTGCGGGCCGGTCACTCCCTCCGGCGCGGCCCGGTGGCCCGCCTGGCCTTCATCGAACACGACGATGGCTCGGCCACCCTGTTCGCCAACGGCGAGCCCATCGATCTTGCCGATCTGCACCGCTTGGTCCGCTCGCCCGGCAACACGGCGGTCGTCGCTGCCGCACTGCGGGCCAAGTATCTGCGGGTCCAGACGCCCCGGTGGTGCTTCGCCGCCCTGACCCACGACATCCACCAGGGCCACGATCCAAAGATCCATTACGGCTCACAACGTCTCCTCAAGGCCGGCTACGGGTGCATGCTCGAGATCGATCGCGGGCCGTTCGATGCGGTGCCGCGACGTCAGCTGCAACACCCCCAGCTCGAGG
>PXSY01000056.1:0-632 GCA_003023125.1 Bacteroidetes bacterium QH_10_64_19 | reverse complement strand
GCGAGGCATTCGCTCGCTTCCAGCCAGCCGAGCCCGAAGCCGCCTAACGCTCCCCCGCCATCCGAGGACGAACCCCGTCGGTGTCCAGCACCGACGGGGTTTTTATGGGGTCGAACGCCCCAAACGCGACAGCCACATACGCCGCGAGTGACTGCGTGCCCTTGGCCTCGTTGCACGGCCGGCAGCTGACGACAAGGTTGCCGATCCGGTCGGATCCGCCCCGCGAGCGCGGAACCACGTGGTCCTGTTCGAGCGCGACCCCGGTCGTGTCGCAGTAGACGCAGCGGTGGTGGTCGCGGTGCAGCAGATATGCCCACCGCTCCCAGCCCGCTAGAGGCCCGTTGTGGTAATCGGTGCCGCGGACACCGCGGCGCTGGATCGCCTGCATGTCGAAGCGCGCCACCTCGACCGTCGCCGCCGTCACCGGCGCCCACCGCATCAAGCGCTCGGTCCAGGCGACGACGTTGTCGACTCGGGAACGCACCGACGGGGGCAACCAGCCAGCCGGTCGGCGCCGGTTGGCGAAGCGCGGTGGGCGATGGCGCGTTTGGCGTGCGCGCCGCGCACGCCGGTAGCGGCGGCGTTGCGCCAGCCGATCGCGAACCCGCGCGCCGCGGTGATGGATCTCGGCG
>PXSY01000042.1:2195-7692 GCA_003023125.1 Bacteroidetes bacterium QH_10_64_19 | reverse complement strand
TCGGCCAGTCGTCCGGGATCGGGCGGGGAGTCATAGGTCCCGTACGCGTCGGGCACCTCTTCCACCTCCACGACGTGCACCACCCGCACGTCCATGCCGTAGACCGGCGCGAGTTCTCGCGCGTGGGCCAAGAGGCGGAACCGCTGCTCCGAAAAGTCAACGGGAACCAGCATGGTGCCGTCAGTTCGCGCATCGGGCGCCAGGGTCCCCCGTCCCACCGTCACGACGGGACACGGCGCCTTGCGCACCACCTCCTCCGCCACGCTGCCCAGCACGAGCCGCCGCAAGCCCCGACGGCCGTGGCTCCCGAGGACGACCAAGTTCATGTCGTGCTCCACCGTGTGAGCGAGGATGCCTCCCGCCACCGATGAATGCGCGACCGTTCGCTCCTGGACGCGCGCCTCGGCCAGATGCGGCGATTCTGCCGCGCTCGTGCCGTGCAGGTCCGGCAGGAGGTCCCCCTCAGTGACCTCCACCACGTCAGCGAGATCCGCCGGTCGTTCCTCCACCCAAATCACATGCAGGGTCGCGTCAAAATGATCGGCCAGGTGCAGGGCGTGGCGACGGGCCCGCTCCGCACACTCGGAGCCGTCGGTCGGGAAGAGAATGCGATCAATGTGGACCATGGCGGTGCAGCGGTGAGAAACGTGATCCCGATGGGGAAAGGCGTCCATCGAATTGCCAGCATGGTCGGACGAGCGGACGGCGAAATGGCCGCCGCTTCCCGCCCCCATTGTCGCCCACAGCCGGTCTCAAACAGAGCACTACCCCTCAGCGGAGACCGGGGCGTTGGTGTTCTCGTCCAGAGACGTCACCGATTGAAAGCATGGGCAGGCGAGGAGTCAGTCAAAAGAAATCGCGTCCCACATGTCGGTGTAAAGCCTACCGATAAGTCCCCCTTATTGTCCACACAGGGACTCCCCATCCGTCAACGGGGCGTTTCACGATTGTCCCGTGGGGAGAACCTCCACGTTCCCCAGACGTCAGTCCTCCTTCGCCCTGTGGACAGCGGTCCGCACGACGGCCGCACGCCCGTTCAGCAACCGGCCCTCGCGGAGATGAACGTCGGCGGCGTTGCACCGAACAATCTCGTCCCCAAAGGCCGCACGCACCTCTTCCCGCGGCACCATCCGGTCGGCCCGGCTCGGACCCATCCGGTCGTAGTCGCCAGCAAGGTGATCCGGACGAAACCACTCCCCGAGAATCCACCCGCCGGGCCGCACGATGCGCCGAAGAAGCCGGTACAGGGCCGGTCGCTCGTCGGGCAGAAGCTGCAGGAAGGTGACAATCGCGGCGTCCCACTGCCGGTCCGGCCTCCAGGTGCGCACATCGGCCTGAACGGTGTCGAGCGGCAGGTCGTGGGCCTCCGCCCATTGTGCTGCGGTGGCCAGCGCCTTTGACGAAAAATCGACCGCGGTTGTGCGGTGTCCGTGCTCGCGAGCCAGCCAGGCCAGCGTGCGCGCCTCCCCCGCTCCCACCTCCACGACGTCAGTGTCTGGCGGCAGGCGATGCGCCGCCGCCGTCACAAAGGCATTGGGCGCGGTGCCAAAGAGATGGTCTTCGCGATCGTAGCGCGTATTCCAGAAGTCCGGATGGCTGCTGGCGCGGGACGAGTCGGCCACGGCGAGGATCGAATCGTGCGCGAGGCTTATGGGTCAGGCTGATGCGGGGGGCGGCCCATCGCCCCGGGGAGCCGTCTCGACGGTCGTCTGATCGGCCAGGGCCTCGGCCTCCTCAATCATCGTCTCGATGTGCGACAGCCCCTTCTGCCAGAAGTCTTCCGCTTCCAGGTCCACGCCCACCTCTCCCACTAGGTTGTGCGGCCAGTCGGACCCCCCGGCCCGCAGCAGATCGAGGTACTGATCGGCAAAGCCGGCGTCGGACTGCTCGTACTGCGCGTAGAGGGCCAGCACGAGCAGTTCGCCAAACGCGTAGGCATACACGTAGCCCGGCGTGTGCAGGAAGTGTGGGACGTAGCTCCACCAGTGCCGGTAGTGGTCGCCGAGGGTGACGCTGCCCGCAAACATGGCCCGCTGGGTCTCCATCCAGTGCTCGGCGAACTGGTCGGATTGAAGCTCCCCGTTTTCTCGCCGATCGGTGTGGATGCGATTCTCAAACCGATTCATCGCCACCTGTCGGAAGACCGTGGCAAGAGTGTCGTCGATCTTCGCCACGAGCAGCGCCAGCCGGTCGGCCGGATTCTCCTCCCGGTCCATGAGGCGCTTGAACACGAGCATCTCCCCGAACACCGACGCCATCTCGGCGGTCGTCAGGGGCGTGCCGTGGTGAAAAACGTTTTGCTCGCGGGCCAGAGACTGATGCACGCCGTGCCCCAGCTCGTGGGCGAGCGTCTGTACGTCGCGGGCCCTGCCGGTGTAGTTGAGAAGGACGTACGGATGGGCACTCGGCACCGCTCCGTGGCTAAATGCGCCGCTGCGCTTGCCGGGGGCCAGGGCGGCGTCGATCCAGTGGTCGTCAAAAAACCGACGGGCCGCCTGGGCCATCTCGGGATGAAAGTCCTCGTAGGCGTCCAGGACGAGCGCCCGGGCCTCGTCCCACTCGTAGGTGGTACTGGTCTCTCGGATCGGGGCGTAGCGGTCGTAGTCGTGCAGCTCGTCGAGCCCCAGCAGGTTCTTCTTGAGCCGATAGAAGCGCGCCACGAGGTCGTATCGACCCGTCACGGCGCCGACGAGCGTGTCCACGGTCTCGTCGTCCACCTCGTTCGCCCGGTTGCGCTGTTCGAGCCAGTGGTCGTACCCGCGCAGCCGATCCGTGGAGGCCTTGTCCGCCAGGAGCGTGTTGAAGATGAACGTGAAGGTGCGGAGGCGGTCCTTCAGGCCGTCCGTAAACGACAGGGCCGCCTCGCGTCGGAGCGTACGGGTCGGCCCGTAGAGTGTCGAGAGAATCTCTTCCTGCGTGAGCGACTCGCCGTCGAGTTCGAAGCGCATTGCCCCCACCGTTTCGTCGAAAAACCGCGTCCAGGCATTCTTGCCCGTGATGTTTTTCTCGGAAAGGATCTTCTCTTCCGCCTCGCTGAGCACATGGTCTTTCCGGAGATGCTCGGTCTCCAAGTAGTGCTCGTACTCCGCGAGGGCGTCGTGCGCCAGGAGCTCCTCCACACGCTCCTCCGACAGCGCCACCCATTCCGTGTCTACAAACACAAGCTGTTGCTTAATGCGGTCGACCGTCTCCTGCACCCACTGGCGAAGGGCCCCGCGGTCGGGATCGTTCGTGTCGGCCGACCAGTGCAGGTATGCGTAGGTGTGGGCTCGCCCCAGACGGTCCTGAATGGTGGCAAGCGTATCGAGGGCCCCGGCCAATTCAGTCGGGCCGAGTTCGTCGATCCGTCCACGGTAGCGGTCCGCAAACGCGTCGGCGTCGGCCTCCACTTCAGACAAATCCGCCTTCATGGCCTCGGGGTGTTCGTACAAATCATCGAGCGCCCACCGGACGCCATCGGCACCTGTATCCGTCGTTTCCATCTCATGCATGGCAGTTGATTCAACAGTATTGACGCGTCGTGCAGACCCATCGGACCACCCCTCGCGTTTCCGGGGGCTTGGGTCGTGCGCCCGGTATTGACCGATTGTTCACCCCCGGTCTGTATCACGACCCTCCGCTCGTGGTACGCACAAAATGTTGTCTTTCGCCAACCAATTGTCTTCGTTGATGTCTGACACTCCCTTCCGCTCCCTCGCCAATGACGACGACTGGGCGGACGCCCGCGCGCAGTCTGAAGAACGGCCGGTCCTGCTGTTCAAGCACAGCGATGCATGCCCGGTGAGCGCCAAGGCCAACGGCGAAATGAAAGAGCTCGCCGCAGATGCCCCCCTGCCCGTCTACAAGCTCGTCGTGCAGGACAGCCGGGCGCTGTCCGATGAGATTGCGGAGACGCTCGATGTCCGTCACGAGACGCCCCAGGCCATCGTTCTCGACGACCGCATGGCGACGTTCGACACGTCTCACTTCGACGTCACGGTGGAAACCCTGCGCGACGCCGTGCCCTCGGCCGTCTCTTCCGAATAGCCCCTTCTCGTGCCCATGCGACGCATTCGCCCCCTTCTCTGGAGCCTCAGTCTGGCGGTTCTGCTCGTCGCCTGCGGCGGGGAGAAGAGCACCGACACGACCGCCTCGTCGTCGGCGTCCGCTGAGTCCGAGCCGCTTCCGGGCAAGGTGCGGGACGTGGACGCCAAACCCATCCCCGACCTAACGCTGGAGACGATGGAGGGCGGCTCGATCGATCTGGCGGATCAGGAGGGCCGGGTGCTGCTCGTCAACTTCTGGGCCACCTGGTGCGCGCCCTGCCGCGAGGAGATTCCCGACCTCAACGCCCTCCAGGCAGAGCTTGGGGGCGACGGGCTGCGCGTCATCGGAATTGCCCTGGACCGACAGGGGCGCGAGAAGGTGGAACCGTTCGCGGAGAAGCTATCGATCGAGTACCCGATCGTGATCGACGCCGAGGGCACCGCAGAGTCGGAATTCGGCCCGATTCCCGGCCTCCCCACCACCATCGTCGTGGGCCCGGACGGCCAAATCACGAAGCGGGTCGTCGGCATCTTTCCCGTCGACGAGATGAAGCCTAGGATCGAAGAGATGCTCGACGTGAGCCGCACGGCCTCCGATGCCACCTGAGGGCTTCGGGCTCTACTCGTCGTCCTCCTCGCCCTCTTCTTCCTCACGCTCTCGTTCCATGAGGTAGTCCTCCAGGCTCCCCACGACCACCCGAGTTTCTTCGTCGACCTCCACATCCTCCACGTCGCCCGCGCGGATGAGCTTTTTGATCTTCTTCCGATCAATCTGCTTCAGGATTCGGCGTGCCTCGGTCCGGCTGACGACATCTTCCCGGTAGTCGGCGGCGAAGTCTTCGAGGAAGTCGAGCGTATCGTCCGTCACGTCGATCATGCGGATCTCCTCGTTCGAGTCGGAGAGGGACCAGTACAGATCCGCGTCGATCAGGTGACGGTCGGTCCAGCGGACGAGGGTCTGCTTCGAAAGCTGAAGGTGCTCCGAAAGCTCATCTAGCGGCATCGCCTTCGGCTGCCGCGAAGTAGTGGGTCGATCAGGCACAATACAAACTCAGTGGAATTGAGAGTATGGTGGGCTATTCCTGGACGTATAGCCCCCGCTTTTGTTTCTTATACTGGGGCCATGCTCCGTCGCATCGTTTCTCCGTTTGCCTGCCCAATTCAATGTCTGCCCCCCGCTCCAAGGAAGACTGGGAAGCCTACCTTGCGCCCCACTTCTCGACCTCGATCGAGGACGTGAGCGACGCCCTCATGCGCACCGATGCGGTGCAGACATGGCTGCGCGAGGCCTCGACAGATGCGGCAGAGCGCCTCAAGCCTGGGACCGGCATGCAGAGCGAGATGGAGGGCTACATCCAACTCAAGAACGCCCTGGAGGACCAGTTCCCGGCCCTCGTCGACGCCGTCGACGAACTGACGGAAGGATATGGCGAGGGGGACCTCGACTGGCGTCCCCTAAATCCCACTCAGAG
>PXSY01000042.1:0-2158 GCA_003023125.1 Bacteroidetes bacterium QH_10_64_19 | reverse complement strand
ACCGGAGGGCACGCCGTTTCCCAACCGCCCCAACACTGTGACCGGGCTCGTCGGCCACGACGGGACGTGCGTGGGGGTGCGGGCTCATGAGCACCTCGGCGACGATCGGCAGCGCCGGTACCGTACCGTGACCCTGCTTCCGGAACATCGTGATGACCTCGATAAGCTCTCCGAGCCGGAAGCCGCGAATCGGCTCCGTCAGTTATTGGCCCCCACCGACTCGTCGTCTACCGTCTGACCAGCCGCCGCCTCGGATTCCGCCGATAGGGGCGCCACCTTGCCCACCCCGCGGACTTCCCAGCCTTCCTCCCCCTCCTCATCGGCAAACCAAAACCGCGCGCCCGGCTGGAGAAACTCGCTCAGGAACAGGACGAAGACGCGCGGTTCCACGTTGGCCGGGACCTCGTCGCTGACCCGTTCGAACTGGTCGTCGTGGAGGCGAAAGTAGCCGAGGGCAAACGGCAGGGGGCCGTCGGTCTTCGTGCTCAACGTGTCTTTGTACACCTGACTTTCTGCCCGGAGCGACTGCACGAGCTCGACGGTGAGCCACTCCGTCTCCGGCCCCCCCACGCGGTTGTGATGGCGTCGCGTGAACATTTTCTGCACGAGTTCCTCCAGGACATCGCGCTTCTCAGGGCGTGCGGTGGCTCTGTTCACGCGACAACGATATCGGTCGGGCATCGCGGCGTCGTAACCGATTCGCAATGACTGAGAGCGCCCGGCTCCTCAGGGCGCGCCCCGCCGTACAGGAGTTGCCCGTGCGCGTTCCTGCGCTTCCCCTGCATACATTGATTACGCTTCATGGACTCCGTCACCCAAGTCACGCTCGGGGCCGCAGTGGGCGAGGCCGTGGCCGGCAACGAAGCCGGCAACAAAGCCCCACTGTGGGGCGCCGTTTTCGGCCTGCTGCCCGATCTTGACGTGCTGGCGAATCCGTTTCTGACGGAGGCCCAGTCCCTCACTTTCCACCGAAGCCTGTCTCACTCGTTCGTCTTCATCGCGGTGGTCACTCTCGCCGCTGCGTACGGCCTTCGTCGCCTCCACCCCAACACCCCCGTGTCGAAGCGCCGATGGGCCGGCCTCGTGTCCGCGGTGCTCCTCACGCACGTAGGGCTGGACTGTCTCACGACGTACGGCACGCAGGTCTTCTGGCCGTTCAGCGACTATCCGATGATCTACGGGACGATTTTCATTATCGATCCCCTGTACACCGTACCGCTGGCCCTGGGAGTCCTGGTGTCGCTGTACGGGCCCGCCACGGCCCCAGCACGCCGGTGGGCGAATTACGTGGGCCTGGGCCTGAGCTCAGCCTACCTCCTGCTTACGGTCGTGAACAAGCAGTACATCGACCACGTGTTTGCGACGGCCCTGATGCAGGAGGCCCCGGGCTACGAACGGGTGTTTACCGCCCCCACCCCCTTTAACAACCTGCTCTGGCAGGGCATCGCCGAAACCGACGACGGCTTCTACGTCGGACTGTACTCACTCCTGGATTCCGACCGGAGCATCGACTTCCGCTACGTCCCGAAGCAGCACAACCTGCTGGGCCCGGCCGCCGACCATTCCATCGTCCAGCGACTGCGCCATTTCTCCCGGGGCTACTACATCGTCCGACGCAGCCCCGGCGGCGACCTGCTGATGTCCGATCTCCGGTTCGGCCGCAACGACGTGGGGCTGACGTCCTCCGGCGACTATCTCTTCACCTTCCGCCTGCCAGAGACCTCCAGTGGCCAGATCACGGGCCTGCAACGGAACGATCCCCCGATCGAATTCAATGCCTCTCTCCTGCGCCGCTTCAAGGCACGCATTCTGGGACATCCCGTCCCGATGGAGTCCTCGGATGGAAAATCCCGGTAACCGGGTCTCGTTTTCATTCCGATCAGGCCGTTTCGCGTTGTACTTCCCTATTTGCCCACATACTTTTAGAGCGCTCTCAAATCTAAACGCCAACGCACGTTTTCGTCCCCATGAACGATCTCCTTTCCCAATCCCAGAATTACTTGAACGCCGAGACGATCCAGATGCTCGGCTCCTATCTGCTGAGCATCATTGCGTTTATCCTCATCCTCGTCATTGGGCGCTACGTTGCCACCTGGACCCGTAACCTGATCCGCAGCGGGCTCGACCGGCCAAAAATGGACACGACCCTGACAAAGTT
>PXSY01000041.1:5734-8274 GCA_003023125.1 Bacteroidetes bacterium QH_10_64_19 | reverse complement strand
CCGGCACTACAAGACTGTCTTTTGCCCACGAGTACCGGCAACTTCTGCCAATGGAGCCGGGTGAGATACCGAGCATCTGGAGCACCAGCCCGGTCAACTGTTGCACAGATGCAATAGCCCTGACCCTAGGGTGCGCCGGAACGGAAGGCGTAGAAACCGAGGCCCTTCCCGTCCGTTTTCGTCGATCAAGTTCGCCGAAATTGCTGGTTGCGGGGAGAAGAGACGGTTCCGAACGCTCCACCGCTCATTCGTCTTCGTTGCGAGGTCTCCATGTGGTCCTTCTTCACTGACCTGGTCCGAAGCGCAGGGGCCGAGCACACGGTTCTGCTGATGAATGCGGACGACATGGGGAAGGCACGGCGGTACCGGCTCCGGCCCTCGCGGATCGTGTGGGCGTGGGGGGGCACCATGCTTGCGGCAGGGCTCATTGTGGGAGGGCTAATTGCATTTACACCCCTTCGGACACAGATTCCCGGGTACGGAACGGAGACCATCGAAGAAAGCGCCCGGAGCAACGCCGAGCAGCTCCAGTCGCTCCAAGACTCCCTGGCGGCTCAGCGGCAGTACGTCAATCGGCTCCGGATGCTCATTACCGGTCGTGTCGATTCGGTGGCACGGGCAGGGGCTGGCCCGCAACGCTCGTCGCCGAGGGGCGGCGATCCGGGGCGGCCTGCGCGAGAGTTGGACCGGGAAGAGGGCGGGTTGGATCGAAGTGTCCACGAAGATCCGGCGATTGCGCCCTCTGTGTTCGCGACGGTCGGCCCAGACGCGGCTGAGGGCGGGAACGCGGTGCAGGGGCTCTCTTTTCCTCTTCCCCCACCGGTGACGAGCGGGTTCCCCACCCGCGAATTTGACGCCGAGGCCGGTCATTACGGCGTTGACGTGGCGGTGCCCGAGGGAGAGCACATTCACGCTGTAGGCGACGGATACGTTGTGTGGGCGGCCTGGACCCAGGATGGAGGGTACACCATTGCGGTTCAGCACGCTGGGGGATATCTTTCCATCTACAAGCACAACAAGCGCCTACTCAAGCGCCGAGGGGAGCGGGTGCGGGCACGAGAGCCCGTGGCCGTGAGTGGAAACACAGGCGCCATTACAAGTGGGCCGCACTTGCACTTTGAGCTCTGGCGAAACGGTCTCGCGCAAGGACCCGCGTCTTACGTGGCGGAATGGTAACGCCTCGTGCCGCGGCGTGACGCCTTTCCCCTAGGCGAGTCCGGCAATCGCGACAATGGGGGACGGTCTTCGCAGTTTTGTGTTCTTCCCTCGACTCACATGGGCCTCTTCAGCAGCACACAATCAGACCAAAGTTCCTCTTCCATGGCAACTCAGACCAGTACGGTTCAGGATCAGGTCAACCTCGTTGGCGAGGGCACTGTCTTTGAAGGAACGCTCCGTGCCGAGAGCGAGGTGCGGGTCAGTGGGCGCATTGTGGGCACGCTCGAGGTGAAGGGCAAGACCATGATTGCCGAAGAGGGGGCTGTCGAGGGCGAGATTATCGCCACCAACGCCGACATTGCCGGGGAAGTAGAGGGCGAGATCCACGTGGAGGAACGACTCGTGCTGAAGAGCACAGCGCGCGTGGAGGGGACCATTGAGGCCGATCATCTGATCGTTGAGGAGGGGGCGAAGTTTACGGGGAAGTGCGATATGGGAACTCCCCTTCCCGACCGTGCGGCGTCGCCCGATGGGGAGGAGCATCGGAACGGGGCCCCGAGTTCGACGGGATCCGAGATGAATCAGGAAATGAAAGAGGGAACGGCCTGAGATACGGCGGGGCGCAGGGGCGAGTCCGCACTTTCGTCAGGCCCGGCGCGAATCTCAAGAATCGGGACGGGAGGTGGCACGCATGACTGCTGCCCATGACGGTGAGGAGGCCGGGCCGCACGAACCCCCGTCCCTCTCCGATTCTACCGAAGACGGTCAGGCCTCGCCCGCTGAGCACCAGGCTGAGCACCAGTCTGAAGAAAGCGGGTCGTCGTGGGGACGAGCGCTCCGCGATATCGCTCCGTATCTCGATTTGGGCTGGCAGCTCGCCGCCACGACGGCAGGGCCGCCTGGGCTGGGTCTCATCGTCGACCTGTGGCTCCAGACGACCCCGTGGTTTCTGCTCGGGGGATGTGTGGTCGGGCTGACTGGCGCCGTCCTCCAGCTAAAGCGTCTATAGGGCGAGCTGCACTCCTGATTTCTTGATTGGCTGGGGGCAACGAATGCGCCTGCGACATACTTTCATGTGTGATTCACCGGTTCTCATAAGTCCCCTATTGCCCGAATACGTAGCTTCAGTGCCGGTTCAGAGGTGCAGACTGATTCGTGCCCCTGAATCTTCAGACCAAAACGCCTCCGGTCACTGGAGGCTCTGGCAAGACATGGACGGTGCTTGGTGGCTCGGTATCGGGCTGGGCATCGGGGTCATCGGACTCCACACAGCGGGTCGGGTCCTTGCCCATTACTTTTCCTTCCGGGTTTCCGATCAGGGCGCGTTCCTGCTGTTGGAGATGGGAGGGCTCGGGGTGCGGATGTTTGTCGTGTTTGGGGCT
>PXSY01000041.1:0-5554 GCA_003023125.1 Bacteroidetes bacterium QH_10_64_19 | reverse complement strand
CCCGATGCTGCTGTCGTACGAGAAACACATCATGATGGCTCGCGCCCGCTCCCTCGGACTTGTCGCTCTCCTCGTGCTGGGACTGGGGCCCGTATTGACGGCGACGCCTGCGGAGGCGGCCGAGGAGGGAGACGTTACGCTCGAAGGAATTGTCAATAACACGATTCTGGGCCACGCCGAGGACGGCTACTACCTCAATTTCAAGCCGTTTGCCAACGTGGAGCTTCCCCGCATCATGCTCGTCCGCACGGCGGACGGAGAGCTCGGGGTTGAGGCTTACGGAAGCACAACGTCGCTGCTTCGGAACGGGCCCTACGGGATTTCCCACGATGGCGGGGAGTCGGACGGGCACGGAGGGTTGATTGCACAGGGGGCGGAGCTTGAGGAGGCCATTGCCGCCGATGAGCATCTGCACAGCTCGGTGCAGCGGGCGGAAGGCAGCGTGGTGGTCGACCTCTCCATTTCTCGCCATTTCGTGTTCGGGCTCCTGGCGATGCTGGTCGTGCTGGGCGTGTTCATTCCACTGGCCCGGCGCTATAAGAACGGCGTGGGCCGCACGGAGGCCCCGCACGGCGTGCTGCAGAACATGATGGAGGTTCTGGTTGTCTTCATCCGGGATGAAATCGCGAAGCCCAACATTCAGGGCGAGAAGTGGCGCACGTTCCTGCCGTATCTTCTCACCGCGTTCTTCTTCATTCTGGTCGCCAACATCCTTGGGCTCGTTCCTTACGCAGGCGCGGCCACGTCCAACGTTGCCGTCACGGGAGTTCTAGCGGTGGTGACGTTCGCCATTGTTCTCCTCTACAGCTCGAAAGATCATTACGAGGAGCTTCTGACCGGCCCCCCGGACGCTCCCGTATTTGTTCGGATTATTTTCGTCCCGATCGAGATCGTGGGGCTGATCATGCGACACCTCGCGCTGGCGATTCGTCTCTTCGCCAACATGATGGGCGGGGCGCTAATCATCTTCACCCTGATCGGGCTCATCTTCATCATGAACATTCTCTTTGGGGAGGTGGCGGCAGTGGGGACCGTCGTCATTAGCATAGGATTCACCGTCTTTATCTTGCTGCTCAAGCTGCTGGTTGCCTTCATTCAGGCGTATGTGTTTACCATCCTCTCGGCCCTCTTCATCGGCATGGCCGTGGAGGAGCACCATTACGAGGAGCATGAGGACGACGATACGCTCACGACGGGGCGGCTGGAAGAGCGTCTCGACGCTGTCGAAGAGGCGGTGGAACCGACCTCAGCATAATCTCTACCGGGCGACTTCCCGCTGGAGATCTTTTGCCTGTACTAGAACTCATTCCTACTTCACTAAGAACTGAATACCATGGGATCTGCTGCTCTTGCGTACCTTGCTGCCGGAATTGGCGCCGGACTCGCCGCCATTGGCGCCGGCGTTGGAATTGGGTGGTTGGCCAGCTCGTCGATGGAAGGCGCGGCCCGCCAGCCGGAAGCCACCGACGACATCCGGAACCTGATGATTATTTCCGCCGCCCTCATTGAGGGTGTGGCACTGTTTGCCCTGATCATCTGCCTGCTCCTCGCCGTGAACATCTTCATCTAGACGACTGAGGCGACCGGCCGGCGCGCCACGCGTCGGTGTCCGTTCATTCCATCGTGCTAAAGCCTGCTGCTGACCATGACTGCGTTGCTCGCCCAGAGCCTCGTGACCCCGTCGCTGGGGCTCATCGTCTGGAAGACCATTGCGTTTCTGCTCTTCCTGGCCCTGCTCTACTGGTTTGGCTGGGGGCCCATCACCGAGGCCCTCGAACAGCGCGAGGCAGAGATCGAAAGCTCCATCCAGCGTGCTGAGGAAGCCCTTGCCGAGGCCAAGGAGATTCAGGCCGAGAACGAAGAGGCTCGCCGCAACGCCGAACAGGAGGCCCAGAGCATCATCCGCCAGGCCCGTGAGTCGGCCGAGGAGCTGCGGGAAGAGGAAGAGGCCAAGACGCGCCGGCGCATCCAGCAGATGAAGGAACAGGCGGAGGCCGAAATTGAGCGTGAGAAGCAGGCCGCGCTCCAAGAGCTCCGCGATGAGGTGGCCGACCTGGCCATCGAGGCGGCGCAGAAAATCATCGAGAAGGACCTGGATGCCGACCGGCACCGTCAACTCGTGACGGATGCCCTCGACGACTTTTCGACGAACTGATTTCGCTGGAGCGTTGAACGTTTGAAGGTTGAGCGTTCTAACGTTTCCACGTTCAACCCTCCAATCCTGCACTTGTATGAGCCAGCGCACGGTTACCCGGCGATACGCGACCGCGTTATACGAAGAGGCCGACCAAGCCGGTGTGCTTAAGGCCGTGGACGAGGACGTCCTGATGCTTCGGCGCAGCCTTGAGTCGAACCGCGAGCTCTCCCGCTTTTTCGAAAGTCCTGTGATCCCGCAGGGGAAAAAAGACACGATCATCCAGGAACTGCTGGGGAATCGGATTGAGGGCCTCACGATACGGTTCCTGCGACTCCTGGTTCAGAAAGATCGAGAAACCCTCACCAAAGCGATTCTCGACGAGTATCAGTCGCTGCGGGACGAGCACCGTGGCATTGTCGATGCAGAGGTAACTGTGGCCCACCCGCTGTCCGACGAGGATCGGGAGACGCTCGTTGAGGTGCTAGAAGAGAAGACCGAAAAGGACATTCGGCTGCACCTCAGTGAGGACCCGGACTTGATTGGCGGGGTGGTAATTCGGATCGGCGACCGTGTCTTCGACGGAAGCGTGCGCAACCAGCTCAACGTGCTTCGGGATCGGTTCCGGGAGACCAGGCTTTCGACGGACGGCAACGGACAGGTGGCGTAGCGCGTATTGCGTAGTGCGCATTCCTGCGGTTCCCGGTGCGCAATACGTCCCGATGTGCAATACGAAAGGCTCGAACGCCGCTACAAATTTCTGCTTCGAAGTGTGAGCCGTGTTGACCGGGGCTAACGTCTTGTCGCCGCTCGCTCTCGACGACTTGATTACTTAATCTCTGCGTATCTTATGTCCAACGGTAGCATACGACCCGACGAAGTCACCGACATTCTCCGCCGTGAACTCGGCAACTTCGAGACCGAGGCGGAGGAGTACGAGGCCGGGACCGTGCTGGAGGCCGGTGACGGGATCGCGACCCTCTATGGCCTGAGCAACGCCCAGTCCCGTGAGCTCGTGGAGTTTCCCGAGCAGAACGTGGAAGGGATGGTGCTGAACCTCGAAGAAGACAACGTCGGGGTCGCTCTCTTCGGCGATGTTGACGCGGTCAGCGAAGGGGATGAGGCCCGGCGGACCGGCCGCATCGCCTCGGTCGGGGTCAACGAAAACATGCTTGGCCGCGTCATCGACCCACTTGGCCGCCCGCTCGACGGACAGGGCCCCATTGAGGGGGAAAAGACGCTTCTTCCACTAGAGCGCAAGGCCCCCGGTGTCATCTATCGGGAGCCGGTGGAGGAGCCGCTGCAGACGGGGATCAAGGCCATCGACTCGATGATTCCGATCGGGCGCGGCCAGCGCGAACTCGTGATCGGCGACCGGCAGACCGGGAAGACGGCGGTCCTCACCGACACGATCATCAACCAGCGCAAGACCCATCGGGACGATACCGAAAGCGGGGATCCGGTGTACTGCGTATACGTGGCCGTAGGGCAGAAAGACTCCACCGTCGCCCAGGTGCAGCGCGACCTGGAGCGCAACGGGGCCATGGAGCACACGGTGATTATCAACGCCTCCGCCGCCATGCCCACGCCCCTCCAATACGTCGCGCCGTTCGCTGGGGCGTGCATCGGGGAGTTCTTTCGGGACACGGGCCGCGATTCGCTCGTCTGCTTCGACGACCTGTCCAAGCAGGCCGTGGCCTACCGCGAGCTCTCGCTCCTGCTGCGCCGTCCGCCGGGACGCGAAGCCTACCCGGGAGACATCTTCTACCTCCACAGCCGCCTCCTGGAGCGGGCCGCCAAAATCATCGACGTGGACGAGGTGGCGGCCAACATGAACAACCTGCCGGACACGCTCGCGGACAAGGTGGAGGGCGGCGGATCGCTCACGGCCCTGCCGGTCATTGAGACGCAGGCCGGGGACGTGTCGGCCTACATCCCGACGAATGTGATCTCGATTACGGACGGGCAGATTTATCTGGAGAAGGACCTGTTCAACGAAGGCATTCGTCCCGCGATTGACGTGGGGACATCCGTCTCGCGCGTCGGAGGGTCGGCCCAGGTCGGCGCCATGAAGGAGGTGGCGGGCACGCTCCGCATTGACCTGTCCCAGTACCGGGAGCTGGAGGCCTTCGCCAAGTTTGGCTCCGATCTCGATGAGTCGACACAGCAGCAGTTGAACCGTGGAGAGCGGCTGGTCGAGATCCTCAACCAGGACCAGTTCGATCCGGTGCCGCTCGAGGAGCAGGTGGCCATCATCCACGCTGCCATCAACGGCTACCTTGACGACGTGGAGATCGATGATATTGGGGAGTTCGAGGACGAGTACCTGGAGCGCCTCCGCCTCCAACACGAAGAGGTGCTTACCGAAATCCGGGAGACGGAAGAGCTCACGGACGCGGCCGAGGATGCCTTCGAATCTGTTGCCGAGGACCTTGCCGATGTCTACGCGGAGCAGGATGAGGAGGAAGAGGAGGACGTCCTGGCCGAAGGCGCCGCAGCGTAGCCTTGAGTCTGTGAGTCACGAGTGATGAGTCATGGGTTATGAGTGGGGGGTCCCGAAGAACATTCCTCATGCCTCATCACTCATGCCTCATTCACTCATGACTAAAACTGAGCGTAAAACCAGGCTGCTTCCGTCTGAACGGCCTCACAGGGGCATTCTCAGCTTCCCCAATTAGATTTGTTCAACCACCCATGGCGAATCTTCGCGACATTCGGAGCCGGATTGACTCGGTCGAAAACACCAAGCAGGTGACGCGGGCCATGAAGATGGTGGCGGCCGCCAAGCTGCGTCGGGCACAGGAGCAGATTTTTGAGGCTCGGCCGTACGCCTACAAGATTGCCGAGCTCACCAATCACCTGAAGCAGGAGCTCGATCCGACGGCCCACCCCTTCTTCGAGGCGCCGGACGAGGCCACCGGCGCGCTTGTCATCGTGATCACGGCCGATCGGGGGCTGTGTGGGTCCTTCAACAGCGACGTGATAAAGAAGGCCGAGCACCTGATCGAAACCTCTTATGCTCGGGAGGAGGAGAACGACGAGTTGTTTCTGCTGTGCGTAGGTGAGAAGGGACACAAGCACTTTCAAAAGCGGGGCTACCGCCTCGTCGGAGACTATCAGGGCATCTTCGACGACCTCACGTTCGACGTGGCTCAGCAGGTGGTGCAGGATGCCGTAGAAGGCTTCGAGCGCGGTCTCTGGGGCGAAGTCAAGCTCGTCTACAACGAGTTTAAGAACACGATCGTCCAGAATCAGATCGCGGAGCCCCTGCTTCCCATCCCGGAGAAACGGTTTGAGACGCCGGGGATGCAGGAAGAGACCGACACGTTTCAGCTCCCGGACAATGGACGGGCCATCGACTACATCTTTGAGCCCGGTGCCCGCGAGCTGCTCGATGAGCTTGTGCCGCGGTTCCTCTAT
>PXSY01000040.1 GCA_003023125.1 Bacteroidetes bacterium QH_10_64_19 | reverse complement strand
CGTCTGCAGACGCTCAATGAGCTCGTAGGGCCAGTCGCGGGTATTGATCAGACGATGGGCCTGGCCGGTTGCCCCCATCGGCCCACACACCAGAAGAAGGAGTGCGACGACGGATGCACGCAGAAAAGAGTCCATTTCAAGCGATCGTCCTCTACCGGTTAAACGCAAGCTCCCGTTTCTCCCCAGGACAAGGCCGTTCTCGGAATGCCACTGTGAAGTTGGCTTCCCAAGCGCTCCGACCCGCCCGGCACCCATCCGACGTGTGATCAATGTGTTGGGCGGACGGGCCTGAAGCAGGGAGGAACGACATAGGATGCCGACCCATCAACCCGTGCAAATGCCTCGACACTCCTCAGAGGTTGGCGTTTTGGTCGAGCGCTTGGTAGGTCTCCGTCGCCTCCCGAAGGAGAGCGTCCGGCAGTTCCGCCCTGTTCATCGAGTGTGTGCGCGGCGGGCGCAATTGCTCGGCCTGCGCCGTAAGGGCGGTTGCGGGCAGGCCCAGCGCCTCGGTTAGCCGGCCAAGACTCTCCGCTGGCTCTTCGGTTAGCCGGGCGTACGACACCAGAACCGTGGAGTTGTCGGCCTGACGGAGAATGTGCTGGTAGGCAGCGATCCAGTATTCCACCCAGAACGCCAGCTGGTGCGGCTCCGAGGCCGTCTCCAGCCAGTCGTCAAAGTTGACGGGACGCAGGCCCTTCCCAAACTCGTGGTGCCCGATGGCCTCCATGTATTCCCGCACGAAGTCGTCCTGCTCGTGGATCTTCAGGAAGCGCTCGTGCTGGCGGTACATGGAGGCGGCCTGCTGCACCGGCTCCCGAAACGGAACGAGGAACGTCCCGTCACGGAGCGGGGCCGGCGGGGCGGTCAGGCGGGCAATGTTGAGGTTGTTCTTCGAGAGATAGCGCCCCGCGTCCGGTCGTTGCTCCTGCCGGACGGCGATCACCTTGCGCATGTGCGTCTCGAAGAACGCCTCGAACTCCCGGTTCTGCTCGTCCGCCTGCCAGGGACGAATGTGGTCGTCCCGGTAGTGGTCGGGCCAGAAGTGCTTCCAGACCATGTCCTCGAAGGCTTCCGGGCTTGTGCCGGAGACCTGAAGGCCGTCGCCGTGGGCCCGCTCGCGCGTCACGTCCGCCTCCGCAAACTGGTTGGAAAACGCGCTCCAGAGCAGCGGGCAGAGCACGAACGGCATGTCCTGGTAGGTGTGGCTCGCAAAATGCCCAGTGTTCCAGAGGAGCTTCAGGAGGATCGTCGTTCCGGCGCGGGGGAGCGACGTGATAAAGACGGGATCGTCCGCCGAAATGGACTCAAGGTCGTCCCGGTACATCATCTCCTCCACGTCGGCCATTGCGTGCTGGGCCGTTCCGCCCCGGAAGGCGATGCGGTAGAGAAGGCGGTCGAGAGTGCCGTAGCGTTCGTCAAAGTTCATGGGGTGCGGAGGCGTCGAACGATCAGATAGCCCAGCAGGCCCACGACGATGGTCGCGGCCAGAAAGTCGAGGCGCTGCAGAATGCGCAGGACCGCCGCGAAGGAGCCGACGCCGACGCGCTCCAGTCCCCACACGATGGCGAGTGGACCGCCGAGGGCAAGGATGCTTCCTCCCAGCAGGATGCCCAGCAGAGCAAAGAGGCGGCGGGCGTGGTCCTGAAGCGCCTCCTCCTTCTCGCGGTCGTCCAGCGCATCGTCTCGCAGCACCGCGAGTGCGTCCTGGCTCCGCTCCCCGACCCCCCGGGCATGTTCCGGCAGGTTCAGATACTCGAGCGTCCCGGCAAATCCGACCACGACGAAGAGGGCGAGGGCGAGATTCATGCGGCCTCCTCTTCGTCGGCAGCGTCCTCCGTCAGCTTGGCGTACAGCCGCTTCAGCGGAAACCAGACAAGAGCGAGGACGGAGCGAAACGGAGTGTTCATGGTAGCCAGATCGAATTTAGTTCGGTGATTGTCGAGACGTGCGGGCGTCCGTTGGCGAACAGGGCCAATCGGAAACGTCTTCACGGGTCAAGTCCACGCGAGCCGCACCTGGTACTCTTGGCACCTTCGAATTGTTGTAGGGCGTTCGGACTACTTCCCAGGCCGTCCGGCCATCCGGCGTGACCTCGACGGCGCGGCCCGCTTTGGTCTCCGCGAGGAGCAGGTTGCCGTTGTCCAGATGCTGCCACTTGCCCATCGTGTCCGTGTAGAATGGGTCCGACTGGTCTGTTGGGAAGCGAACGACCGTGGAATCGGTGTGAGGCTGAACGGCGACGATGCGGCTGCCCCCGGTCAGGGTACCGCGTCCTGTGAAGTCCCGATTGTTGTCGAAGACTCCGATCCAGCCGTTTCCAATGAAGTCCGGGTCGTGCTGCTGGATGAAGGGCTCCGATGCGTGCCACCCCACCTGCCCGGTGGACGGATCGTAGACGAACACGAGGTCGAGATTGCGAACGGACACGAGCAGGTCGCCGCCCTCGAACAGCGGATAGTCTTCCGCCATCGCCGGAGAGAGAGGCTCGACATCATTCAAGTGGGTAATGTCGGTGTCGTGTCGCGATTCGTACTTAGCAAAATAACGCTCCAGATCGTTCTGATACAACAGGTCGGGAAGATCCGTCGTGCCAAGAATGGTTCCCTTTTCCGACACGCGGTGAATCTGGTCGATCCAGATCGGTTCTTCAAGCCCCGGGAGCCCGTCTGGGTAGCGCTCCGTCGTAAGTCGGGGGCGTTTGCTCACCCCTGGAATCCAGAACGAGCCGTCTGCGGCTCGTTCGATGGAGTGGTGCGTGCCGGCAGGAAGGCGCCACTGGACCTCCCCGCACGCGTCAATGCGGGCGGTCCCCACGTATCCCACGTTGACGAGCAGATCTCCGTTCGGAAAAAGGTAGGAGCCGTGAACATTTCTCTGATTGGGATCCCCCCGACGGTCAACTGCTTCCGGGAAGAGAGCTTCGCGGTCGATCCGCCAACTGTGTGCTGTTTCTCCGTGACGATCAATCAACTTGAGGCCAGGAGCCCATTCGTTGGAATATTCCCAGTAGGAATTGATGAGCGTGAGGCCTGGCTGCATCTCGTCTGGCTGTTCGACGCCAACGCCCTGCCGGTCGTAAATTCTGGTCGTGAGCGACGCCTGATACCAGATATTACTTGCCTCTTGCTGTACCTGTTGCAGGAAGCCGGTGGGAGCCCACTGGTTCGCTCGGGTCACAAAGCCATAGAGAAAAGCGAGAATCGCTACAGAGACGACGAACCCCGCCTTTGCTGGAGAGACGTTTTGCATCGATCTTCTGATTTGAGAGGAAGGTTCCCAAGAGGGGGTCTACCTCAGGTTCTCCTCGTAATTTCCTCGCACGTGAAGCCTCAACCGATCCGGATCACTTTCTGGACCTGTTGGGCGAGCAGGGCCAGTCAGCAACGTCGGCGTCTGTGAGATTGTACCGAGTCCCTTTCGAGACCACGGGCACCTGCGAGTTACTGTACGGTTCCTGAACCCACTCCCAGACGGTTCGCCCGTTCGGACTCACTTCCACAACGCGCCCGGCCCGGGCCTCAGTCAGGAGCATATTGCCATTCTCCAACTGCTGCCATTTCCCCTGCGCGTCCGTGAAGAAGGAGTCCGAGCGTGAAGTCGGAAAGCGGATGTCGGTCGAATCCGTGTGCGGCTGAACCGCCACGACCTGACTGCCTCCTAGCACCGACCCCCGCGCCGAGTAATCCCGGTTGTTGTTGAAGATTCCGATCCATCCGTCCCCGAGAAAGTCTGGGTCGTGCTGCTGAATAAGACCGGTGGTGGTGTGCCACTTGACGGTCCGAGACTGCGGATCAAGCACCAGCACGAGGTCAAGGTATCGGAGCGACACGAGCAAGTCGCCGGCTTCGAAGAGAGGATATTCGCTTGCCGACGCGGCGGAGAGGGGTTCCACGTCGTTCAGATGGGTTACGTCGACGCCGATGTCTTTCTCTACTCCCGGAGAACGGTGTGGCTTAAATGCCTTGAAGATGTACCGCTCCAGGTCGTTTGCGTACAGCACGTCGAGCACGTTGATTTTCTCGATCACCGTCCCGTCCCCGGCTACGTGCAGGATTTGGTCGAGCCAAATTGGGTCCTCGATGCCGGGAAAGCCCTCGGAATGCTGTTCGGTGGTCCGTCGCAGCGACTGGGTCGTCCCCGGAATCCAGAACGACCCGTCCTCGGCCCGTGCAATCGCGTGGTGGGATCCAGTCGGGAGGCGCCATTGAACCTCGCCGCACGCATCGACCCGCGCCGTCCCCACGTATTCCACGTTCACCAGTACGTCGCCGTTGGGGAACAGGTGGGTGCCGTGGAGGCCGGCCAGGGTCGGGTTGCCCCTGCCCTCGCTGGAGTCGGGGAAGAGGGTCGTCTTCTCGAAGCGCCAGCGATGCACAACCGCCCCGTTCGCGTCGACCAGATTGAGTCCGGGCTCCCATCCGTCCTCCGACGGCCAGGCGGACGTGAGCAGCGTGAGGCCGGGCTGCATGCTGTCGGGACGGAGGGGGCGGGCCCCCGATCGGTCGTACACCTGATCGTCCAGTTCGGCGGGCCCCGACGACCAGGATGCCGACAACGCGGTCGCTTGATTCGAGGCCTGTTCCAGCAGCGTGTTTGGAAACCAGCCGTGCCACCGCGTTGCGAAGCCGATCAGATAGGCGAGCACGGCCAGGGACAGAATGAAAACAGACCTCTCAGAGGTCGACATCAATCTTGAATACTAAGCTTGGCTGACCTTGGGAGAAGAAGGCATAGCAGGAAGGAGCTCTACAGGTAGTTGCTCCCTGCATTCGTTTGAATTTTTCCCTCCGTGCGGCAGCGCTGTTGCTCTTTCGCTGTATGGTTCGGCCACGGCGTAGCTGAGAAGTATAGGCGTTCCCCGACCACTGGTGGAGCTCAGAACGTCACCAGTCGCACCGCATTCTATGCGCGAATTATGCCTGCACAGGCCTCTACTATCAAGCATCACACGTTTCAGGGCTACATGGGCACTCACAACTCAGGTACGGTGGCACTGTTTTCGACCCGCTTCGTGCCGTACTCACAGACGTTCATCTACGATGAAGTGCGGGCACACGAACGATACGAGATCGATGTTTTCTGCAAAGAGCGGCTCAATACGGAGCGCTTTCCGTACGACGAGGAGCGCGTGTACTGTCCGCCACGTTGGGCCAAGAAGATCTACGAGAACGTCGCCTACTGGCCGTCCTTCGACCGGCAGATTCAGCGAGGCAACTACGATCTGATCCATGCGCACTTCGGAACGACCGCCGTGTACGCGCTCCCCTACGTGTGGCGGCATGACCTTCCGTTCGTGGTTACCTTCTGGGGGAATGACGTAGGTGCATTAATAGGCGCTCAACGGTATGAGCCCACGCGCTGGCGCTACGTAGCTCTCGCACCGAAGATCATGGCAGCGTCAGATCTCATGCTAGGGGTCAGTGAGGAGCTGTGTGCGTGGGTTCGCCGGTTCAGTGGTCGTCCGGATGTGGTAAAGCCCTACCGTCATGGGGTTGATCTCAGTAAGTTTCATCCCACCTCCGTGGAGCGAGCAGTGCCGGAAGTCGTTATGGTCGGGCGTTTTACCGAAAAGAAAGGGCACCGCTATGCGCTCCGGGCCGTTTCTAAGGCCCTGCAGGCAGGGTGCGAGTTGCACTTTTCCCTCATCGGGTCGGGGGAACTGGAAGGGGAGTGTCGCGCCTACGTTCGCGAGCACGGCCTGGAAGACCACGTCACGTTCCATGGCGTTTTGAGCCACGACGAAACCGCTGATCGGCTTGCACGGGCCGACATTGCACTCGTGCCCAGCGTGGTAGCGCGCGACCATGATCGGGAGGGGAGTCCTACCGTCGTAAAGGAGGCCAGTGCGAGTGGGGTGCCGGTCATTGGGACCTACCACGCCGGTATTCCAGAGACGGTGGACGACGGGAAGACGGGCTTCCTTGTGCCTGAGCGCAACGTGCCCGCCCTGACGGATCGACTCATCACGCTGCTTGGCAATGACGATCTGCGAGAGGCCTTCGGACGCGCCGCCCGAGAAAAAATGGAACGGGAATTCGATCTGTTTGAGCAGGTGGGCTCCCTTGAGCGCCACTACGACCAGGTACTCCGCAACGCATCGGTCAACGAAAAATAGGCCATGAGCGAGGAGGTTGAGAAGGAGGTACAATACGGCGCGTTCGTGAATGCGCTGGGCCTCGCTGGGAAAATGGCCGGGCCTACATTCTTAGTCTTAGTCATTCGACTCTACGGGCCCGATGTCTATGGCGTATATGCCACCGCTTACGCGCTCGTTGAAATGGCCCTGGCGTTCCTCTCGTCCGGCTTCAAGGACGCGTCGATGATGTATGTGTCGCGGTACGCCGACCAGGAGGATGGGACGGACGCACTGTATCGATCCCTCACCAATGCCCTGGCGTGGAGCCTGGCGGCGGCTGCACTGGTGATCGGGGGCACCTTTACGCTGGGCGTGTGGCTCATTCCCGAAGTGTACGAGTATGGGGACCGGCTGCTCTTTATGGTTCAGTGGATGGTATTGGCCCTTCCGTTCATGGCGTTCGAGCGCGTGGTGATTGCCGCCACGCAGGGCCTCAAGATCATGAAGTACGAGTCCTTCATTAACGGAGGCGCCCGCCCCGTGCTTTTATTGGTAATCGCTGCGGGAGCCTGGTTCGTGGCGCCAACGATTGGGGGCCTCACCCTGACCTACGTCCTCACACAGGGGATCATTGCCGCCATTGCGATCTACGTCTACCAGCGGGAACTGGAGTGGGGAGCACTCTTCCGGGCGTTTCGGAATTTTGAATTCCAGCGCGAGATGCTGTCGTTCGCTCTTCCGCAGAATCTCAACCAAGCGTTGGAGCGCTTTTTGACAAACGTGGACGTAGTGATGCTGGGCATGTTTGGGATCAGCGCCCGCCTGACGGGATTCTACAGTGCCGGGGCGCTGGTCGTGCGCGAGCTTCGCCACATCAAGCTGGTCTTTTCGTCGGCCTACGCGCCGCACATTCCGCGCCTCTATCAGTCCGACGATCGGAAGGAGCTCGGCCGCACCCTTGCAACCACGTCGCGGTGGATCGCGAGCCTCATCATTCCGGCCCTGCTGGGGCTGGCGGTCCTTCGAACGGACATTCTTCAACTCATCGAGCCGAGCTTTGGTGGGCGGGAGGCACTGTTTATGCTCTTTTTGCTTCCCATTCCCTACCTGCAGGGCAGCTTCGGACTGGCGGGCAATTCGGTCGTCATGACCGGCAACTCCCATCTGAACCTACTGAACAGCGTGGTGACCGGCACCACGAACGTGCTGCTAAACGTTTGGCTGATTCCGCTCTTCGGGATCGTTGGGGCCGCAGTGGCCTCCTCCACGTCCAACGTCATAAAGGCCGTCATGGAGGTTGGTGAAATGAAGGTCCTACTTAACATCCCAATCATGACCCGTCTGCTGTACCCGCCCCATGTGGCAGGGGGCATCTGTGCCCTCGGCCTCACCGCCGTGATGAGCGGAACGAACTGGATGGGAATGGGGCTCTGGATTCGGGGCGCGATCGCTGCCAGTAGCGTGGTTGCATTTGTGGGCGTGCTCTCTCTCGTTCAGGGACACGTGCCGCGCATGCCAGCACTTTTGAGAGAGGAGGAAACGCCGGGCGGCATCGACGCGGCTGAGACAGAGACGGAACCGTCGTCCGAGTTGTGACGCCGAACGCACAAATCCCATCGCCTTGCCCTGCTGATTCTCCCCGATTCTGTTTCCGTGAGACGTATATTCCCGTGATTCAGCAATTCCCAGCGGCCCTGTGACCCGGCGTAAAATGGCTCCGAGTGCTCGGTTGGAAAGAGCACCTTCGTTGAGTCGGTGTGGGGCTGAACGGCCACAATGCGGCTTCCGCCCAGGAGGCTGCCGCGGTCCGTTCCGTCGTCCTGATTATCAAAGACCGCAATCCATCCGTCGCCAATAAAGTCCGGATCGTGTTGTGCAACGAAGGGGTCC
>PXSY01000039.1 GCA_003023125.1 Bacteroidetes bacterium QH_10_64_19 | reverse complement strand
CAGGCCATCGGGTACGACATGGACTACACCCTCATCCACTACCACATGCGCGAATGGGAGCAGCGGGCCTACGGCTTCACCAAGGAAGGGCTGCTGGCCAAAGGGTGGCCGGTGGACGACCTGCGGTTTGATCCGGAGTTGGCCATCCGCGGGCTCGTGATCGACGCCGAGCACGGCAACGTGGTGAAGGCCAATCGCTTCGGCTACGTAAAGCGCGCCTTCCACGGCACCGAGCCACTCCCCTTCGACGAGCAGCGCGACGCGTACCAGCGCACCCTTGTGGACCTGGGGGCGGACCGCTGGCACTTCCTCAACACCCTCTTCTCAATCTCGTCGGCCTGCATGTACATGCAGCTGGTGGACCTGCTCGACGCGGACGCCCTGGAGGGGTCCATGGGCTACACCGACCTGTGGGAACGAGTGCAGCAGACCCTCGACGAGGCTCACATGGAAGGGCGGCTGAAGGAGGCCATCGTCCAGAATCCGGAGCGCTTCGTGCAGCTCGACCCCGAGATGCCGCTCACCCTCCTCGATCAGAAGCGGGCCGGAAAAAAAATTCTCCTCATTACCAATTCGGAGTGGGACTACGCCCGTCCCATGCTGGAGTATGCCTTCGACGACTTCCTGCCTGACGACATGACGTGGCGGGACCTGTTCGACATCTCCATCGTGGGGGCGCGCAAGCCGGACTTCTTCTCGGTCGACATGCCGGCCTTCCGGGTGGAGAACGAGGACGGCTTGCTGCGCGAGCACCAGAACGGCCCGCTGGAGGAGGGCTGCGTCTATGTGGGCGGCAACGCCCCGCTCGTGGAGGAGAGCCTCGGGCTGCGCGGGGAGGAAATCCTCTACGTGGGCGATCACCTGTTCGTCGACGTCAACGTGTCGAAGAAGGTGCTGCGGTGGCGCACGGCGCTCGTGGTGCGCGAGCTGGAACGAGAAATTGAGGAGTTTCAGTCGTTTGCCGATGACCAGGCCCAGCTCTCAGAACTCATGGAACAGAAGGAGCAGCTGGAGGCCCAGTTCTCAGCGAAGCGACTACAACGACAGCGCCTGCGTGAGGACTACGGCGGGCCGGACGGGCGCGACGCCGAGACGCTTGAGCAGGAGATGTCGGCGCTCCGCTCCCGCCTGACGGCGCTGGATGAGGACATTGCGCCGCTGGCCAAGGCGTCCAGTCAGCTCGTGAACGACTACTGGGGACCCCTCATGCGTACCGGAAAGGACAAAAGCCTCTTCGCCCGCCAGGTGGAGCGCTACGCGGACGTCTACACGGGGCGCGTTTCCAACTTTCTCCACCACACCCCCTTCACCTACCTCCGCTCTCACCGGGGCAGCCTGCCCCACGACGAGGCCGCCGAGCGCGATCCGCAGTACGAGTCGCTCACCTCCGGCTACGAGTGGGACGAGACCACCGCCTCCGAG
>PXSY01000081.1 GCA_003023125.1 Bacteroidetes bacterium QH_10_64_19 | reverse complement strand
TCGTATTCCACCGTCGGCGCCGACAGCGGCTCGGGAGCGGCGGGCGCGTCGCTTGAGGCCGCATCCGCGTTCAGGATGACGAGATGGGGAAACGCCTGCGACTCGGCGTAACGCAGGGCCCGTGTTATCGCCGCGAGGGACGCTTCGGGGTCGGGCCGATGCACCGAGAGGCCCAGGTCCCGGGCCGCGCCTTCAATCTCCAGCACGCTGTCGGAGTGCGCACCGGTCGGGTCGTGAAACACGACGAACAGGAGCCCGGCGGTCGTGCCCGTCGCGAGGCTGTCGGCGATGGCGTTCGCCGCCTTGAGGAAGCCGTGGGCCTTGAGCAGGACGGCCGCGCGGTGCCCCAGCAGCGAGGCGCCGTGCGCCATGCCCACCGCTACCTCCTCGTGGTACGAGAAGGGCGGGGACGCGTCGCTTCCCTGCTGCCACGCAGCGTAGGTCTGGGTGGCCCCGTGACCGGGCACGGCCGTTACCAGGCGGACGTGGCTGCGGCGGAGGGTGTCGGCGATGGCCTCGGCGGTAGTCATGGTCGTTCGAGACACCTCAATAAGAATGCAGTGCCGTTCCAGGGCTTTCCGGCTTCCTGGGTCTGATATGTGCGTCTGGGCGTTTGGGCGTCGTCCCTCTCCTGCCGGGCGTAGGTGCCTACCGATATCCCGCGAGGCGGCGGCGGGTGCGCTCCAGCACCGGTGGCACGTCCTCCGGCGGCGTAAGCTCGCCCCGGAGGTTGTTCTGCACGAGGCGGCACACCTCGTCTGGATCGTGGCCCTGTTCGAACAGGTAGTAGAGCTTCGCCAGGGCGGCCTCCGTGGTCATGTCGTAGCCGCTCACGACGCCCGCATCCGCGAGGGCCTGCCCGGTGGCGTAGAGGTCGAGGTCGGCGGTGCCGCGAAGGGGCTGCGTGACGGCCACAATGACGACGCCTCGATCCGTCGCCGCGCGGAGCGCTCGGTGGCCCGCCGCAGCGCCTCCAGAAAGGCCGTGTTCTGGTCCGGCGCGTTCCCCGCCCCGAAGCATTCGAGCACGACGCCCTGTACCGGCGGTGCCAGGACGTTTTCCAGTGAGGCCGCCTCCAGCCCCGGAAAGAGACGAAAGGCCGACACCGTGGCGGTCCCGAGCTCGGTAACAGCCGGCGTGCGGGGTGGGCAGTGGGGCGTCGGCACGCGGTCCCAGTCGACGTCAAGGTCGATCCCCGCCGTGCCCACGGCCGGAAAGTTCGGCGAGTCGAAGGCCGCAAACGAATCGGCGTTGACCTTCGTCACGCGGTTGCCGCGGTACAGACGATCGTGGAAAAACAGATGGACGCCTGCGAGGCGATCCGCGAAGCGGCCCAGCAGCCGGAGCGAGGTCAGCAAGTTGCCCTGCGCGTCGGTCCGCGTCTCGTCGAGCGGGATCTGCGCCCCGGTGAGAACGACCGGCTTGTCGAGGGGATGCAGCATGAACGAGAGCGCCGAGGCGGTAAACGCCATCGTGTCGGTGCCGTGCACCACCAGGAAGCCGTCGTAGACGTCGTACTGCGCCCGGATGTCTTTGGCGATCTGGAGCCAGTCGGCCGGCGTCATGTTCGCACTGTCAAGGAGCGGGTCGAACTCGCGGACCTCGTACGCCGGCACATCGTCGGCCTGGAAGGACGGCCCCCCGGTGTAGAGTACGAGAATGCGGGCCGAGGCAGCGGGCATGGGAACGCAAAAGCACGGAGTGATGGGAGACTGTCACGCGGAGAGACGATGTACGGTGATCCCCCCATTTTTCATTTTCTCATTTTTCCATTTCTACACCTTTCAGCGGCGGCAATTGTGGTTCACAGCAGGGAGCCCGTCGGAGAGGGTCGGCGTCGTGCTCAGTTCCACCGTCACTCCCGCGCTCTCCCTCATTTGCCTGCTCTCAGTCCTCGTCCAGAATGTAGATGTCGCTCAGGTTGCGGGCGAGTTGGCCGTAGTCGAGCCCGTACCCGATGACGAAGAGATTCGGGATGCGGAAGCCAACGTAGTCGAGGCGCAGGTCCGGTTCGGTCGCTCGGGGCTTGTAGCGTAGCTGCGCGGAGGGAGGCCGGGTTGTATTCCCGAAGGCGGTCCTTCATGAACTCCATCGACAGCCCCGTATCCACGATGTCCTCCACGATGAGCACGTCGCGGCCCTCCAGATCGGCGTCGACGCTCTTGAGCTCATGCACCTCTCCACTCGACACCTTCGCGTCCCCGTAGGAGGAGAGCTTGATGAAGTCGATCTCGCAGTCGATGTCCAGAGCCCGCATCAGGTCGGCGGTGAACATGAACGCGCCGTTCAGGACGCTCACAAGGATGGGCGTGGTGTCGGCGTAGTCGCGGGCAATGGTCCGTCCCATCTCGGCGACCCGCTCCTGAATGCGATCCGCCGACAGGTAGCGGCGAAAGCGCTCCCCCTGGACAGTGACGACGGACTCGGTGGGCGGGGCGGGCGTCTCCAAAAGGTCGCGCGTAGCGGGCATATCTCGGGCCGGCAATTGAGGAAAATGAGTTAGCGTACCGCCAAGCTAGGCGGCGGCTACGAGGATTGACAGTTGTCCGAGGGTTTTTCACGAGGTCGTAGGACAAGCCGGGCCACCCGCTCGGTATCGGGCCGCACGCGCACCCGATGGTCGAGGCGGTGCCCCACCACCCAGGCGATGCGGTCGGCCGTGCAGAGAACACAGACGCCGCGCCGCCGATGAGACGGCACCTGGGCGTCCGTCAGGAGATCGCTCACGGTCTTCGTGCCGTGCAGTCCCAGGGGCCGGATCCGGTCCCCGTCGGTCCAGGTGCGCACTGTCAGGCACGTCCCAAGGCGGTCGGCGTCGGCGTAGGCCACGTGCGGGCTTCCCGAGTCGAGGGTGTCGGGCCGGGCCGTGCACTGCTCGATCCGGAGCGTGCCCTGCGGAATCGACACCGACTCGCCCCACTCCACGGAGGTCGATGAGACCCGCTCCGGCACGGCATCTACGGGCAGGAAGCGTAGGCCCGTCCGCTCACGCCACACGGTGCCCCCTCTCGTCTCGACCCGGCGGCCCACCTGGGCGTCCACCAGCGCGCTGAGCGCCTTGGCCCTGGCGTAGCTGTACGATGCCGTGGGCAGGCTGCGGCGCAGGGCCTCCAGCAGAAGACGGCGGCGCCACACCGGCGGCTCGTCGGTCAGCGCCTCCAGCGCCAGCCATCCGCCCGCCTCGCAGTCCACGAACGCCCCCTCCATCCGCTCTTGCAGGGCCGGACGCAGCGCCTGGTCTACGTAGTCGCGCATCAGAGACGCCGAGCGCGCGAGCGTGTCCCGAACCCCGTCGAAGTGATCGGAGAGGCGCGGCAGAATCTCAGTGCGCATCACGCCTCGATCGTAGTCGGAACTGCGGTTCGTTGGGTCGGTCCGCCATGGCAGATCGGTCGTCACGGCGTAGGCTTCGATGTCGTCTCGGGGGGCATCCAGGAGGGGCCTCACGAGCGACACAGAGG
>PXSY01000080.1 GCA_003023125.1 Bacteroidetes bacterium QH_10_64_19 | reverse complement strand
TCACGCTTTCGAGGTTGACCATGTGACGGATCACGCGGTACTCGCCCGTGATTTCGTTCCCGCCTAGTATGTCGCGGGCCGTGCGGGCAATCTCAAGGGCCGTGCCGCAGTTGTTACGCTTCGCCGTCAAGATCATGGCCGGCGTGCACCGATCGTCGTTCCTCAACTCGCCGAGAGGCCGGTCGAGCAGGGCGCCAGCCTCGGGCCGGTGAGGCCCGCGTCGGTGTCCTGCGATTGCTTGCCGCAGAATGAGGACGTCGGAATCGGAGTCCGCGTAGTCGCCCGCCAGCACACCAGCGTAAGCGCGGGCATAATACCTCCCGGCTTCGTCCTGGGGACTGTCCGCAGTGCGAGTCTGTCGTCGGGGCCGAATAGGCGCGCTGCGCCCCATCAAGGCGTTTGTGCCAGCACGTCCAGCTGGTGGGCAATGTAGACCAGTTCGCCCTCGGCGATCTGCCGTCGCCGGGTGTGGAGCCAGTCGGCAAACTTCTGTTCGTCCAGCTCGGGGTGCCCCGACAGCTCCGTCTCAACGAAGTGAAGGATGTGGTAGAGAAAATAGGCTTCGTTGGCGGGATACGCCCCGTCGCGCGGAAAGACGACCCAGTCCGAGGAGCCCGCGCGCAGAAGCGGCATCCCGGCCTCAGGAAGATGTGTCAAGAGACGGCGGCCACAGTGGACCCCCGCGGCGCCCCCCTCCCGCTCAGGCGTGCCGGCCATGCTCTCGTGGTAGAGCCGCTCAATGCGGGCATCGAGCGTGGCATCGACTGTAGGCTCGAACGCGGTCACCCCGTCGAAATGAATGGGGAGGTACCACAGCCCCCCCTCGCGGTGGAGAGAGCGGAGCGCGCGGAGGGTGGCCGGAATGTTCAGAAGATCGAGGACGGCCTGTGCGATGATCGCATCGTACGACTGATTTTCCTGCGCCGACGCCACATCGAAGAGGTCGGCGTTGATAAACTGAACGGACACCTCCATCGGGCCGTCGCTCCAGGCCTGCGGGTCTTCGCCGGAGACGCTGTATACGGGGCGATTCGTGCTCGAGCGCCTCGACGACCCGCTCGACGGTCGCCCCCACACCGCCCCCCACCTCCAGGACGCGAACCGGCGCGGACTTTTCCGCAAGGCGCTCTACGAACTGGGACCAGACCCGCCGATTCAGCGCCCGCTCGTCGACGGTCGCCTTGGCGCTGAGGTAGCGAGAATAGCTATAGGTGTCCGGCTCGGTCACGAAACGGGGGAGGGTGAGTGAGCGGTGTCATTGGCAATTCGATCCAGAAACGACGCCATGCGGCGACACGTCTCGGTCCACGTCGGTGTAGAGCGGTAGTGTGCGGCCGCAGCTTCCCCGAGCTTCGCGAGGTGCTATGGACGATGGCGACAATGTGCGCGTCGATGCGACGCCGCAGCCAGTGGTTGCCGAGGGCAAGCGATCCGTGGTTGAGCTCGTCCTGGAGAAGCACGTTGAGATCGGCCGAGGCGAGCCGGCGCCAGAACAAGACATTGACGTTCTGGACCGGCCGCAGTGAATACGACCGCTTCGGTTGTTGGAAGACGATGACTTCGTCGCCCCGCGCCTCGAGGTGCTCAACGAGCTTGCGATCGTAGAGGTATCCACCGGACCCCGGGCCCAAAGTGCCGTAGATGACCAGACCAACGCGCATCGGTGAAGCGGGAGACCCGCTGACGGTTCGGATCACGCCGTAAATGACGCCCAGGCGTCCTCGTCCTCCCAGATCTTGACGGTCATGTCCAGGTCGTCCGCGCTGAGCTGCTCCTGGAGGAACTCACAGAAGATCCGCGAGAAGTGCTCAATGCTCGGGTTCAGCCCCTCAAACTCCGCAAGGTCGTTCAGCGTGGCGTCGCGGTATCGGTCTACGAGAGCATCGATGGCGTCTTCGACCTCAACGATGTCCACGAGATACCCGTGCTGGTTGAGCTCCTCCCCTTCGAGCAAAACCTCCACCTCAAAGTGGTGCGAGTGCCACTCGTTTTCGGGGCCGCAATTCGGCGCGGTGAGATAGTGCTGCGCCACGAAATCTCGACTGACCATTAGCTGATACATCCCGCACTGAGCGTGTATTTTCAGAATGACGAGCTACTCGTACGTAAAGATCGGCTGCAGCATCGACGCGTCCGCAGCCAGCTGTTCGTAGACGGATGGTGCCTCGTCGATCGCGAATCGGTCCGAAATCAGCTGACTCGGCGCCACGGTGTCCAGCAGATCCAGCACCACGGACATCCGGCGCTCTTTTGACCAGCGCCCCCGGAGTGTCGGGTCGATCGTGCTGACCTGACTGGCGATCACGCGCATCCGCGATCGGTGAAAGTGACTTCCAAGATCAATCGGGGCCGTCTTTGTGCCGTACCACGACCCCACAACGAGACGACCGGCAAACCCCGTATGCTGGACCGCGTCGTTCAGGACCGAGGGCTGTCCCGTGAGTTCGTAGACGAGGTCGCCCTGCGCAGCGTCGGAGGACGGCGCGTCGGCCTGCCGGCCCGCATCGGCGCCCGCCTCCAGGGTCAGGTCCGCGGCGGCCCCCACCGCCGGAATCCCCAGGGATTCGGCTCGTGCTCGGCGGGCGTCGGCCGGGTCGACGGCGACGAGTGTCCCGAGCGGATGCTCGGCAAGAAGCCGGGCCGTCAGGAGTCCCACGACGCCCTGCCCGAAGACAAGCGCCGTTTCTCCCATCATGGGCCGACCGTCCATGACCAAGTTCACGGCCGTCTCCAGAGACGGAATCATCACCCCATCCGTAAGGTCCACGGAGGCCGGAAGCCGAATGAGCGCATCGGGAGACGCTGTAAACTGGGAGACGTGCGGCTGGAACGAGAAGACCGGGGCTCCCTCCCAGTCGCTTGAGACCTCATCCCCGACCGCCTCCACCGTCCCCGCGCATGCGTAGCCATACGAAATCGGGTACGACAGAGTATCGCCCTGGAGGGCCTCGATTGAGGAATCTGCGTCGAGGTCACCGGGCACGTTTCCCTGGTACACCAGACGCTCCGTCCCGGGACTGATGGCGGAGTATTCGGTACGCACCCGCACCTCCTCCAGGCCGGGCGATGGGGCTTCCTCCGCGATTACTTCTGCCTCTTCAGGAGCCGCAAATTGAATCCGACGACGGGTGTCTTCTGTCATTCGGGGCCTCAAGACATTGAGTGGGAACGAACGCCGTGCTTTACGCGGACGACGGCCACACCGGATCGCCTTCCAGAATGAGATCCCCCCCGAACCACCGCTGCTGAATGTTTGTCAGCTGCGGGAATGCGTCGGCCTCCCCCGACGCCTCGGGCTCGTCGGCCGGTGCGAGGGCGTTGAGGGCAGACGTGCCCCCCATGAACATCGGCGCGATGGTGAGAATAACGTGCTGAACCTGCTGCTGCCGGAGAAAGCTCGTCAAGATCTGTGTGCCGCCCTCCACCATCACACTCTCGATCTGCCGCTCCCCCAGTGCCTCAAGGAGGGACTCCAGGCACACCCCGCCATCGGGCGCGCAGGGAAGTTGCACAACCGTCGCCCCTTTCGATTCGAGTGCATCCCGACGTTCGGATGCCGCCTCGGGACCGCTTACGATGAGGGGATTGGGCCCTTCGCAGGTGAGCAGGCGAGCGTCGAGGGGAAATCGGAGGGACGAGTCCAGCACGATGGGAACGGGATGGGAAGCTTCCGCCCGCCGGACGTTGAGGCGGGGATCGTCGGCAAGGGCCGTCCCAATCCCCACGAGAATACCGTCGTGGAGTGCCCGGAGCCGGTGCGTCAAGTCCAGCGCGTCCTCCCCGCTGATGGACAGCGGCTCGCCGGATGCCTGCGCGATTGAACCGTCTAAGCTCTGCGCGTAGGTGAGCGTGACGAATGGCGTCCGATGCTCCGCAAAGTGGCGCTCCGCCCGTTGCTTCAGCGATTGCAGGGAGCTACCGTGCGCATTGCTGTAAGAGTGCCCGTTTGTCGGCCCCAGATCCAGAAGGTGCCGCATTCGGGTTACTTTCGTCCGGAGGTAGTCCTCATTGTGGCGATTCACGTGCGGCTCCAGCGGCGCACGTTCCGTAATGTCGACGCCGTGGGCGGTCAGGTCCTCGACCTTCTCGGGGTTGTTCGTGAGCAGCCGCACTGACGACACGCCGAGATCGTCCAGAATCATCGCTGCGATTTCGTAGTCCCGCTCGTCGGCCCCGTGCCCGAGCAGCCGATTGGCCTCGACGGTGTCGTACCCGTCGTCCTGCAGGTCGTAGGCGCGCAGCTTGTCCAGAAGCCCAATGCCACGGCCTTCCTGACGGAGGTAAATGACAATCCCCTGTCCCTCCTCGGCCACGCGTCGCATGGACGTGTCGAGCTGCTCTCCACAATCGCATCGGAGAGAGCCCAGCACATCCCCGGTAAAACATTCGGAATGGACGCGAACGAGAACGTCGTCGGCCCCCTCAATGTCCCCCCCATACACGAGGGCCAGATGGTCTTTGTCGTCCTTGCTGTTCTCGTATAGCGAAAGCGCGAACTCCCCATCGGCGGTCGGGATTCGGGTGCTCGTAAGGCGACGCACCGAAGCACTTGTCATGATGAGGGGGTCCTAATGTCAAGCGGGCGGCGAATGGGTCAGGCAATCGGAATGGGTCTCCCCCCGTAGGTCCACCGCAAAGGATCGGAGGGCGTGGGCCCCATGCCACGAATCAGATCGTACATGCGTTTCAGCGTGGCTTCATCTCCTGCGAGCTCGAAGAAGCTTATCGGCCAAGACAGCTCATCTGGGGAGGAGCCTCTGTCCGAATCGTCGCTATTGGTGCAGAACCCCTGGCGCGGGTGACCTCAGCGGGGCAATCTCACACACCAGACGCACCGAATGCCTACGAGAATTTTATCGGACAGGAGTAAGGATCGATCAGGCAGACGGTCCTCCGTCTAAGCATACGTTACCAATCCGTGCATAAGTTCGTGGAGATAAGCCCCGTTCAGGCCTCGATGGCGGGCGCCTCTGAGCCAAGAGGGCGCGAGTCATGAATCATGAAGAATTCTACGTACGAGCTTCGCTCACCGCTCCACGTCTTTGCGACCGTTCCGCGACACTTGAGCGCCTCCATCCACATCTCCGTTCCTTTTTCTCCTCCACCCCCAGCACGTTGTTGCGGGTTTTTTTCCTGTTTCCTCGGCCACGCCTTGCGTCTTACGGTCCGCTCCCTCAAGTTCGTGTGAGAGCTTGTTTTCACACATGCTCATCCCCTCGTACTGATGGAAGAAACAATCACCACCGTCTCCACCGAGACGTTCGCCGAACAGGCCGACGCCCCGAACCACGAGATCCTCGATGTCCGTCCCATCGCGGCATACAACGGCTGGCCGCTCCGGGGCGAGTCGCAGAGCGGGCACGTGCCCGGGGCCAAGAGCCTGCCCCTCCAGTGGACGCAGTATATGGACTGGGTCGAGGTGCTCGATGAGAAATGTTTGTCTCCGCAGACCCCCGTGACCGTCTACGGATACACACTGGAAGACGCCGCGGAGATGGCCGACAACCTCACCCGGCTGGGCTTTGAGGCCGTGGGGGTGTACGACAATTTCCTGGAGGAATGGACCCCTGATCCAGACCGACCGTTGCGACGGCTCGACCGGTATCAACAGCTGGTGTATCCGGAGTGGCTCCATGACCTTATCTCCGGTGAAGAGCCTGAAGGAATGAGGGGCAACGACTATGTCCTCTGCCACGCCCACTTCGACTACCGTCAGGACTACGAGGACGGCCATATTCCCGGGGCCATTCCCCTGAACACGAACAAGTTGGAGTCGCCAGAGACTTGGAACCGGCGCCCGCCGGAACAGCTGAAGGCAGTCCTGGAAGACCTGGGCATCCGCCACGACACCACAGTCGTGCTCTACGGGCGGTTCTCACACCCGACCTACGATCAGGACCATCCCGCCCAGAGCGCGGGGCACCTCGGCGCCATGCGGTGTGCGGCCCTCATGCTGTACGCTGGAGTCGAGGACGTCAAGATTCTTAACGGGGGCCTCAACACCTGGGAGTCCGCGGGCTACGACACGTCGACCGAGCCTGTCGCTCCAGAGCCGGTGTCGAACTTCGGCGCCGAGGTGCCGGCCCATCCGGAGTACATGCTGGACCTGGAAGACGCCCAGGCGCTTCTGGAGGCCGACGATGGAGATCTCGTGAGCGTTCGCAGCTGGGCCGAGTTCATTGGAGAACGGAGCGGATACCACTACATCGACAGCAAGGGGCGCATTCCGGGGGCGGTGTTCGGCAACTGCGGGAGCGACGCCTACCACATGGAGAACTACCGCAACTTCGACTACACGACGCGGGAGTTTCCGGAGATCGCTGAGAAGTGGGCCGAGACCGGCATCACGCCCAAGAAGCACATCGCCTTTTACTGCGGCACGGGCTGGCGGGGCAGCGAGGCATTCATGAACGCGTACCTGATGGGCTGGTCAAACATTTCAGTTTACGACGGCGGGTGGTATCAGTGGAGCAACCACCCTACGACGGAGACCGCTACTGGGGTGCCCGAATGAAGCGTGGAGGCTGCGGAGGTATAGACGCGTGGAAGTGTGGACGCTTGGAGGTTTCGGACGCGTGAGGGTCGTGAAGGTACGGAAGGCTGCTGCTTTCAC
>PXSY01000079.1 GCA_003023125.1 Bacteroidetes bacterium QH_10_64_19 | reverse complement strand
CGGCTTGGTAAAAGGTTGGAAGGTCGAAGATTGGAAAATTGAGGTCGAGAGTTACTCTTGCTGAGCTGGGCTGCCGCGTGGGACTTTCCTGTCCATACGCAAGGTGATGCGCAGCTAGATCGAGGGGGAGGAGTCGGTGGCGGGGATGTCGCGGAGCGGCCACGTCACGTCCAGGCGCACCTCCCGCTCGTCGAGCCCGATCCCGAATCCGGCGGAGGTCAGGACGTCGTCGGTCTGAAACTGCCGGTCGGCGTCTCCCACCCATCCCGCATCAAAGAGGCCGCCCAGGAAGAGATCGTCGAGGAGGTCGTCGTCTAGGGGGGCGCCGTCAACGATGTACTCGGCGTTGCCCAGCAGCATTCAGGTGCCGCAACGGGCGTCTTGGTCGTAGTTGCGCACGGACCCGACGCCCCCGAGCGTAAACTAGGTCTGGACCGGGGTGTCGCTCGTGGCATATCCGCCGCGAAGACGGAGGCCGAGGCGCGTATCAGGGGTGAGCGGAAGAAAGGCCCGTCCATCGACCTCGTAGCGATTGCCGGCCAGGTCGCCGCCAAAGGCCGAGCCCAGCGTCGCCGCGATGCGGAAGGCGCCCCCCATGGGCAGATCGTCATGATCCTGAATGCGACCACCTTCGAGGCTCGCGAATCCTGCCTGCAGGCGTCCCTCTTCGGCCGCCGGATTGGAGCGGAAGGTCCCCGCGTCAAAAAGCGACCAGCTTGTGTTTTTTGCCAGGGTCCGATGCTCCTCGGCTTCCGAGCCCCAGAACGTAACGGGCCTGCAGGCACTCGAGCAGGTACGCCCGCCGGACGGTCACCCTAGCAGCACCACAGCAATACGCCGACGGCACAACAAATTGTTACACCGGACATCGTCCGTAGCATCGCAGATCGGCGGCGCCCGTTTGGAACGGCCGTGCCCAGATGATACGTTGCTCAAATATGATGGAAAAACGGCGGGGGAGGGATGGCACCTCCTTCGTCCGTCCGGTACGTCTCAGGGATTCAGCCCCAATCCGGCATTGCGCGGCCGGGAACCAACGGCTCTATACACTCTTTCTTCACGTTTACATCGTTTTTTCAACTGGTCCGCCACGATCTGTCTCATGCTGATTGTACTCGACTGGGTGATCCTCCTTCTCCTTCTGGGCGGCGGTATACGGGGATACATGGTAGGGGCCGTGCGGCAGGGAGGGAGTGTCCTTGGCATCGTGGCGGCGCTTCTCTTCTCCGTCGAGTTCATGGACTCGGTAGGAGCCCTCGTCGTGTCGAGCATTGGGCTGTCGGACACCCTCGCCCCCCTTGCGGGCTTTACAGTCTTGTTTCTGGGTGTATATCTTCTATTCATAGCGCTGTCTCGGCTGGTGGAGCAAGTGTTCGAGACGCTCTCTCTGTCGATCGTCAATCAGGTGCTCGGTGGGGCTGTTGGAGGGGCAAAGGCAGCCCTGCTCTTGAGTCTCCTGTTCCTGGTGCTCGGAGGCATGGAACTGCCCGAGCAGAAGACGAGAGCCAATTCGACCTTCTACCAACCCGTTGCTGAGCTTCTTCCGCGAACGATTGAAGCGACCGAACATTGGGTGCCCGCGGCGAAAGAGGCGGCCGATCAGTTGGGCCGACAAGTTCGGTCTAAGGTGGATGCGGTGCCGGAGTCGCCATCGGATTCTACGATGTCGGACCCCGATTCGCAGCCCTGAACACGCCTGCCCGACAGTCCTTTACGCGCCGAAGAAAACGCAAATGAAGGCTCGCTGGACGATCAATTCTGTGCTTGAAGTCTGGTTCTGACTCGAATTCCCCAATCTCATGGCCGTACTTGGAAGTGACATCTCAATCGATCTGCACATTGTCGGGGACGTCGAACTCGACACAATCCGGGGCATCGTGCAGAACAATGGCCGTCTGCGCCCAGAGCTCGCGGAGGACCTTCGCCGGGCCATCGAAGACACCGCCCGGGACATCATCGAGGACGCGGGGGCGACCGGATGCTCGCTGTCGGTGAATCTGAGTCTCGTGGAAGAGACCGTTCCGGGCGCGCCCCGTCAGCGGGTCGACGCGCGGCTCGACGTAGAGGGGGACCGTTCGCAGCTTGCGGCTGTGGACGATGCTCTGGATACTCCCAAGCGGGCTCGTATTTCAGACGCGGCGGAGGCGTGCCTCGACGAACGCCTTCAGGAGCGCGGTCTCACGGACGTGGTGGGCTGTACGGTCATCGTTCCGCCGGTGCAGTTTCGATGAGGCTGGGCTCAGGAGAAACAGCACGGCGGGGTCGGGAATTTCTCCCCACAGGGCCACATGTCCCCCCACCGTCCCGTTTGCTCCCGACTGTTCACGCGTATGATCCCCGTCCGTCTGGAACTGCAGAATTTTCTGAGCTACGGCACCGAGGCCCCGCCGCTGGAGTTTGACCACTTCGACGTAGCGTGTCTGTCCGGCGGCAACGGGGAGGGAAAGTCGGCACTCCTCGACGCGATGACGTGGGCCATCTGGGGGGAGGCGCGAAAATCGAGCGGTCGGCGCAAGCCCGACGAGGAGCTCATCCGAATTGGGACTCGGCATATGAAGGCGGCCTTCACGTTCGACCTTGAGGGCACGCGCTACCGGGTTGTCCGCTCCTTCTCGCGGTCAGAAACCGGCAAGACGACCTCCTCGGACCTCGAGTTTCAACTGAAGGACGCCGAGGAGGACAGCTACCGGCCGCTCACGGGCTCTACGCAGCGCGAGACCCAGGCCCGGATCGACGACACCCTGGGGCTCGACTACGACACCTTCATCAACTCCGCCTTTTTGCTCCAGGGACGATCGGACGAGTTTACCCAGAAGAGCCCCAGCCAGCGAAAGGAGATTCTCACCCGCATCCTCAACCTTAGCAAGTACGAGGCCCTCGAAGACAAGGCCCGAGACCACTGGCGGGCGGCCAAGGAGCGCCAGACCCGCGCCGAGGCAGAAGTGGATCGTCTCGACGCGGCGCTGGAGGAGGTCCCGGTGTGGAAGGAAGAGTGCGAAACGGTGCGTGCAAAGATCGAGTCGCAGCAAGAGACCGTCGCGGACCTGCGGGAGCAGGAGACGGCGCTTACCCAGGAGCGCGCCGAGCTTGATGCGAAGGAGCGGGAGGCGGAATCCCTTCGGGAATCAATCGAGTCCATAGAGGAACGCATCGCCACCCACGCAGAGGAGGTGGAGGCGCTGAATGAGCGCATCGAGGAGGCCGAGGCATTGCTGGACGATCGGGCGGACATCGAGACGGCCTACGAGGAATACCAGGAGCTCGTGGCGGAGCGAGACGCGCTCGAAGAGACGCGCGAGCAGCACCGTGCCCTGAATGAACGGCTCGACGAGAAGACGACCACCCTCCAGAAGCGACGCAGCAAGGCGGAACGGCGGCTCGATCGCCTCAAGGTCGAGCGGTCGAACGCGGAGGAGTCCTTAGAAGACTGTGAGCATGTCTTGGAGCAGCGGCCGGAGATTGAGACTCGCTTGCGGAGGGCGCAGGCGGCCCGTCAGCAGGTGCAGGAGCAGAAGCGCATCCGGCAGCGTCGGGACCAGTTGGGGAGCCGGAAGGCCGAGGCGCGCGAAGCCATCGTGGGGACCCGCGAGCAACTCCGGGGCGAGATCGAGCGTCTCCGGGCTCAGATCGAGCAGGAACAGGAGGCCCTCGAACAGAAGGAGGACCTAGAGGCTCGGATCGAGGCCCTCCAGGCGAAGCAGGAGGAGCGCGACGCCAGAACGGCCCGCCTGGAAGAAATTGAGCAGGAAGGGAAGGCGCTCTCGCAGGCCGTACAGGAGCAGGCCGGGCAGCTGGAGGCCTGGCGGGAGGAGCGGGCCCGGGAGGCCGAGGAGCTCCAGCGTTTTCGGGAGGCCGATGGCGACGTGTGCCCGACCTGCGGGACGGAACTAACGGACGCCCACCGGCAGGAGGTAGAAGCGACCCTGAGCGCCCGCATCGAGGAGCTCGACGCCGCCATCGACGACGCCCAGGAGCGGCTGGCGGAGAAGAGGGCGGCCCGCGCGGAGCTCCGGCAGACGTACCGACAACTCCAAGAGAAGCAGGAGGCCCTCGACGACGTGGACGAGGCCCTCGCCACGGCCCGTGAGCAGTATCGGTCGTTGGAAGAAACGGCCGCGTCGCTGGAGGAGCATCAGGGCACGATTGACCGGCAGGTGCAGCGGCTAGAGGATGGCGCGTACGCGGAGTCTGCCCGCCGCCGATGGCAGGCGTGCAAGCAGCGCCTCGCGGCGCTAGGGTTTGATCCTGAGGAGTACGAGCGGCTCCAGGACCAGGCGGCGCAGTTCGACCGGTACGCCGAGCGGTTGGACGAGATCAACGACGCCGCGGACCGACGCGCGGAGCTGAAGGACACGATCGAGGAGTATGACGACGAGATCGACGCACTTCAGACGGCGCTCGACGAACAGACGATTGCTGAAGAGATCCGGACCGATTGTGAGAAGCTTCGTGAGAAGATCGACGCCCTCGATTTTGACCCGGACCGGTTCCAGGAGATTCGCGAGCAGCTTCAGGAGCGAAGCGACGTGCCCGACCGCCACAATGCTCTCGTGAATGCCCAGCAGAACCGCGACGAGTGGCAGGAGCAACGAGCGCGCATTCAGGATCGGCTTGAAGAGGCAGAAGCTGAAAAAGCGGACCTCGAAGAGACGCTGGCCGAGTGCGAGTCGGCCCTGGACCGAAAGCCGGAGGTGGTCGAACGGCAGCAGGCAGTGTCCGAGCGGGTGGAGGCGGAGGAAGAAACGCTCAACGAGCTCCAGCAGCGCCTGGGCAAGCTGGAGGCCCAACTGGAGCAGGCCGAGGCCGATCGGGAGGCGCTTTCCGACGCGAAGGAGGAGCGGGCAGAGGCCGCGGCGGAGCGGCAACGGTACAAGCACCTCCGTGCGGCCTTCGGCAAGCACGGCATCCCGTCTCTCATCATTGAGGAGACCCTGCCGGACATCGAGGAGCGGGCCAACCGCATTCTCGACCGCCTCACCGACGGCCGCATGCACGTTCGGCTCGATACCCTGAAGGAGAAAAAGAGCGGCGGGACGAAAGAGACCCTCGAAATTATTATTACCGACGAGCACGGGATGCCGCGGCCCTACGAGACGTACTCGGGAGGGGAGAGCTTTCGCGTCAACTTCGCCCTCCGCGTCGCCCTCGCTCAGCTGCTGGCGGACCGGAGCGGGGTGCGGGTGCGCACGCTTGTGATCGACGAGGGATTTGGCACGCAGGACGAAGCAGGGATCGAGCGGCTCGTAGAGGCCATCCAGGCCATCCGAGACGACTTTGCGAAGATCCTCGTCATCACCCATCTCGAACGCCTGAAGCGGGCCTTTCCCGTGCGCATCGAGGTGGAGAAAGATCCGTCCGCCGGGTCCACGTTCGAACTCGTGGGCGTGTGACCGAGAGAGGGGAACAGTGAGGAAATGGAAGAGGGGATGGGCGATTCAGGCATGCCTCCGGCGCGCAGGCGAACGGTGCGGACACTGTGCCGTACCTTACCAATCCGTTCTTGCTCACATCTTTTCCGGAATGCTTCTAAGCCCATGCCTGAAGACGAAATTGAGCAGCTCTACTACTCGATTGGGGAGGTGAGTGACCTCGTGG
>PXSY01000078.1:11203-14554 GCA_003023125.1 Bacteroidetes bacterium QH_10_64_19 | reverse complement strand
AACCCGCGACGATGCTGTTATTGTTAACCCGTAGGAGAGGTAGTCCCAACGCCTGTGGATCGAGTTGTGGACAACTTTTCACGACGCGGGACAGTCTCCTCAGACTTACACAATAACGGAATCAAAATGGGGCAAGGGCGAGTGTACCCCGCCTCAGATGTGCGCAAACGGACTTCCGTTATTTTTATGAAGGGACGGGCACATGTGGGCACGTTGTGGACAAGTGGGAGGCGTTCCCTACAGGCCCCGTCTCCATCGGCGCGCCTGCCCGGTCGTCTAACGTCCCTCTTGGGTCGGGGACCTCTGTTATTTTCCTGCGCCGGTGTGGTACCGGACGGGGCCCCGCGCAGCAGACCTGTTTCCGACTGCTCCGTCGAGTCCCCCGATACGGCGACCCCGTACCTGATGATCGTTGGGCGCAGCCACGTCGATCTCGCGCCGACAAAATCGTCGCTCACCCGGGCATTCATCGCCGAATGCTGGACCGATGTGTAACGCCGCGGAGTGCCTGGGAGCCGATACCGGCCAAACGAAAAGCGCCCGCCGGGCAGAGCCCAGGGGCGCTTTACAGAGGTGACGGGCGGATTCGAACCGCCGTAGGAGGCTTTGCAGGCCTCTGCCTAGCCACTCGGCCACGTCACCGCAACATATTTCAGTGTGCTATATGACGGATCGTCCCGTCGGGTTCCTCCGCTTTGCGGTTTGCGAACCCGAGGACAAAAGCACGCCCGGCAGGATTCGAACCTGCGACCTGCGGATTAGCATACCACTACAGCTTTCGCTGCTCCTAAAAGCCGTCGGGATTTGTGGCCTGGACTGTCTCTTCGTGCCGAAAGCCTTCGGCATGCGGCGCGTACAGTCTCTACGGAGCCTCAAGTTCGTTCTCTTGAGTTTCCACGAGGTCGCCATTTCACAGGATCCCCCGTTACAGCACCGTGCATTCCACATGTTGCCATCTGGAAGCTCCTCCCGAAGTCCGCTGCTCTATCCAACTGAGCTACGGGCGCAGGTTCGTTGGTTGTAGGTTCGAAGATCGAAAGTCCGAAGGTTGAAAGTGAAAAAGGCGCTCACACCTTCCAATCTTTGACCTTCTGACGTTCCGACCAGAACCGTAGTCGGGGCGGCCGGATTTGAACCGGCGACCTCCTGCTCCCAAAGCAGGTGCGCTAACCGGACTGCGCCACGCCCCGCGCTGAGGGAGACGAGCACGCAGACTTACGTCAGCTCTTTCGCCTCCTCAATTTCTTCTTCGATGTCATCGAGGGGGACGATCTTCTGCCGGAAGCCGTAGTTGCCGTCTTCTTTCTCCTCGGCAACGATGAGCTTCGCCATCTTGCGCGAGGCCGATCCGTTGCTCTGATTTGCCATGACTTACTTCTTCTCTCGGTGAAGGGTATGTTTTTGGAGAACCGGATTGTACTTCATCAGCTCGAGGCGATCGGAAGTATTCTTCCGGTTTTTCGTCGTGTGATACCGCGAGGTGCCGGGTTCCTCCGTGCATTCGAGGGTGACCTGAACGCGATCTCCTGTACTAGCCATTGTATCCTGGATGGTTCGTTCGAGTCCGTTTCGTTCCCCAAGCCGGGATGCCGAAAGATCGAGTCAGAAAACTCCTCAGAACCTGTTTTGCGAGTGGATGCGGAGCCGAGACACAGTGGGCGACGCACATGAACGGTGCCCAAGCGAGCCCTGTAGCGGCGCTACCGGGCGAGTGCAGAAGCCGTTCTGTGCGAGATCCACGAAGTCGCAGGCCGTAGACATCTCGCCAAACAGGTTCTCAACTCCAAACTACACGTCATAGCCCTGCTTGCGGGCCTCTTGCAGAACTGCCTGAATGCCCTTCTTGTTAATCGTCTTCAGGGTCTTCGAGGACACCTTCAGCTTCACGTGGCGGTCCTGCGAGGGAATGTAGAACTTCTTCTCGTGCAGGTTGCGCTTAAAGCGGCGATTGGTCTTTTGGTTGGAGTCCGACACGCTGTTTCCAGTGACGGGCCCCTCTCCGGTAATGTCGTCTTTGCGAGCCATGACGCACCTCAAAATCGATTCGGTTCCGCGACGGGACAAGGTTCTGCGATACGACCCAGCTTACAGACTACGCGGATCAGTATCGACGGGTTTGAAGACAAAAACGCGGGGCTTTGTTCGTGAAGACAGCGCAATTTCGCCGCGGACGGGCGAGACTGGGACAGACCCCATGGTTTTGTCCAGCGTCGTTCAGGAATGCCCGTTTCCAGACGGGGTCCCCCCGGGAAGATGGGGCGTGATTCCTGGTGTAAGGAACTCAAACAGCGTATCTCCTCGCAGGCCCTGGCGCAACGTTTCGAGGGGAATGACTTCCTCGGGATGGATGTTGCCGAGGTTGACGTTGGCCCCCTGGTGCCGAATCAGCCAGGCCTGCTGTGTCTTATTGGGGGCCTCGAAGATAATATTGTGCGGATCCACCCGGTCGAGAATCTCGTCGAAGAGCCCCGTGCGGACCTCTCCATTGGGCCGGAAGAGTCCGGCCGTTCCTGCCTCCCGCGCCTCGGCGGTCACCTTCCAACTTCCCGCCTCCAGCTCCGCCTGCATAAACTCGACCCACTGGTAGGGGGCCATCACGTCGCTGGAGTCTTTCGATCCCACCTCACTCAGCACAGTGAAGTCCTCCGCGAAGAGCTCAATGAACGCCAGTTTGTCCTCGTTGCTCCATCGAGACCGCGCCGGCGGAAATCTCGACGTGGTGTACGCCCAGGTCGTCAAGCAGGCGGCGATACTCATCCATCTGGTCGCGCAGAAAATAGGCTTCGAAGAGGGTGCCCCCGAAGCAGAAGGGAATGTCGGCCGCGCGGTACACCTCCAGCTTGCGCTCCAGGTCGGGCGTAATGACGGCCGTGCCCCATCCGAGCTTGGCGAGATCGACGATCTCGGCCGCCACGTCGACCACGTCCTCCACCTGGCGAGGCGACAGGCCCTTGTCCAACATGTGGGTCAACCCGCGCTCCCGTGGTTTCTCGGTCCGGTCTGGAAGCCCGATGAGGTCAAATTCGTCGTTGAGCATGGGTCCTGAGAGTTCGCAGCGGGGAGACGAGCGGCACGGGGATAAAAGCCGTAGGACATTTACGGCAACAACGGACGCGCGGTCCTCAACGACGGTAGTTGTGCTCAGGCGTCCAGGTGGACGGCCCGGGCGGGCTCAATGCCGGCGGCCCGGGCGGCGGGGTACAGCGCCGCCAGTACGCAAAGCCCAAACGCCACGATGGCGATGAGGATGACGTCCAGGAGTTGGACGGAGACGGGATACGCGTCGATGAGAAACGACTCCGCCTGGGCCATTGGCACTACCTGGTAGTATTTCTGCAGAACGGCGAGGCC
>PXSY01000078.1:0-11181 GCA_003023125.1 Bacteroidetes bacterium QH_10_64_19 | reverse complement strand
AGAAAGATGCGGCGCACATCCGACTGAGAAACGCCCATCGCCCGCAACGCCCCAATGTCGGACCGCTTCTCAATCACGACCATGGTCAGGGATCCCACAATGTTGAATGCGGCCACGATGACGATGAGGCCCAGGATGGCGGAGGCGCCCCATTTCTCCAGCTGCATCACGTCGTACAGCGACTTTTGGAGATCGTACCACGTCCGCACGGTGTACCGGTCCGGGTCGAGCTTCTGCCGAAGCGCGGCCTTCACGCCTCCGGCCCGCTCCAGGTTGTTGAGCCGAAGGTCGACCCCAGTGACGCGGCCGTCCGTCCGAAACAGCCGCTGCGCTTCGGAGAGTGACACAAAGACCCGTTGCTCCTCCGATGCTCCCTGAACCTGAAAGAGGCCCCGCACGTCGAACCGACGAACGGGCGGGCGTCCGAATACGCTCGTAAGGGTTTGCTCGATGGCGGGCGCCGACAACAGCCCGACGGCCGATTCCGACTGTCCATTTCCCTCGGGGATCACGCCCATGCGCTGGCCCAGGGTACGGTTCAGAACGATGCCGGGCGTTCCGTCCTCGTCCTGCCTTACGTCAAACGTCCCCAGGGCCATGGAGGGCGCGGTCGCTTCCATCAGGGAGGCGTCGACTCCACGAACACGCACCACTCGGTTTGTCCCCTCCCCGTCGGGACTCAAGAGAAGCGCCTTGCCCTCTACGTACGGTGCGGCCGCAGTGACGTGCTTTGTCTCTCGGGCGAGCCGGAGCAGCGAGTCGGCATTTGCCACCCCCTGCCCCTGCGCACTCACGACTCGCACGTGCGGGTCGAGGGACACGAGCAGGTCCCGCACGAAGTCGTAGAATCCATTCATCACCGAAAGCACGACGATGAGGGCAGCGACCCCCAGGGTGACCCCGGTCATCGAAATCCCGGTAATGATGGAAATGAGAGACACCTCCCGGCTGCTTGCCAGATACCGCCGGGCAATCTCAAACCGGTAGTCCACGACGGGCTCCGTCTATCACAGGTGAGCATTGGGGACCGAAGGAGGGCAGAATTCTCTCCCCCTCGTGGGGCGAGGCGCTACTCTCCGGCCCCGAGCATTGGTTCCGGAGACGAGAAGGCACCGTCCGGGGGCGTGTCGGGAAGGGACAACTCATCTGTGAGGAGGGTCCGGTCCGCGCCCAGTGCCTCTTTGTGGGCGGACAGCGAGACGGTCCCGTTCGGGGTCTGCAGGTCCATATACTGGGTCCAGTCATAGAACTGGGGAGGCGCCTCCTCGGGCATGCCCTCAAGGTGGTACGCCCAGCGTTCGAGCCGTCCGGTGTCCGTGGATACGTACAGCCAGTACTGATCGCCCGGAGTGGGGCCTGCGTCGTCAAACGTCAAGTGGAGAACGTCGTGCTCCGCGTCGGACGAGTCGGCGAGGTAGGTGCGGTTCACCCCTGGGTCGAAGGTCTTCAGTGGGGCGAGGAGCCAGTACGTATCGTTCACGAACCGGCCGTAGGCACGCTGCCGGGCCGACTGCCCCGCCGAGCCGGTCAGTTCCGAGCCGTTGAGGTACACCGTGCCGGGCAGCTCTTCTCCCTGTCCCTCCCGGACGTTCACGAGAGCCACGTACGAAGAGTCCGGCCCGGTCGACCACTCGATGCGATAGTCGCCCGTCGTTCGGTCCCAGAGGTGGCGCGCGATGGTCTGTGTGTCGGTGGGGGCGGCGGCGGTGTCTGCGTCCCCCGATCCAGAGGCGCACCCCGTGTAGAGCACGCTTCCAACGAGAAGAACGGCGAAGAGGAGACGACGGATCATAATGATGAAGGCGTTTGGTCTGGCGAGACGTACAGGCAACATACGAGATGCAGTGGAAAGGTGCAGGCGTTCGTGCATGTGGGAGTCTGGGGGTTTGAGAGTTTAGGGGATTTTTCGTCAGGGTCTAGGTACCGCTTTTCTGCGGCCTGTTCGCCGGAGTCGTAGCGACCAAGTGCTCTTGGAGCGCGCTGGGAGTGGCCAATCATTCCCTGAGTACTCATCCCCCACCGGCTCTCTGAGAGACGTACGCGAAGAGCAGTCTGTCTCATCAGCGCCCATACGCCCACACTCACAGACGCCCATCCTCCTCACACGTTGAACCGGAACTCCATCACGTCCCCATCTTCCACCGCGTAGTCTTTTCCTTCGGTCCGAATGAGCCCTTCGTCCCGGGCGGCAGCTTCCGAGCCCGCCGCATCAAAGTCCGAGAAGTGGATTGTCTCGGCCTTGATGAACCCTTCCTCAAAGTCGCTGTGGACCTCGCCGGCGGCCTGCGGCGCCCGTGTGCCCTCTTCGATGGTCCAGGCGTAGGCGCCCTTCTCATCGGCCGTGAAGAAGGTAATCAGGTCCAGGACGTCGTAGGCGGCATGGATCAGACGCTCCAGGCCGGATCGCTGCAGGCCCGCGTCCTTGAGAAAGAGCTGGCGTTCTTCCGGATCGAGTTCGGTCATTTGCGCTTCGAGCTCCGCCGAAACCACGACGACGCGGGTATTCTCATCCTGGGTGGCGGTGCGCAACTGATCGACGTACTCGTTGCCGTCGGGAAGCGCTGCCTCGTCGACGTTGGCGACGTACAGGACCGGCTTATCGGTCAGGAGAAAGAGTTCGTCGACGAGGGGCTGGTCGGGGGCGTCCACCTCAAAGGAGCGGGCCCAGTTGCCGGCGCTCAGGTGGTCGTGGAGGCGTTCGAACACCTCAAGCTCCTCGGCGGCATCTTGATCGCCCTTCTTCGCGGCGGTCTCGACCGTGTCGAGTCGCTTGTTGACGGTCTCCAGGTCTTTCAGGAGAAGCTCGGTGTCGATGACCTCCACGTCGCGCACCGGATCGACCGTTCCGTCCACGTGTGCCACCTCTTCGTCCTCGAAGCAGCGCACCACGTGAATAATGGCGTCGACCTCCCGGATCTGCGCGAGGAACTGATTGCCGAGTCCCTCTCCCTTGGCGGCTCCCTCGACGAGGCCGGCGATGTCGACGAACTCGATGGTCGTGGGCACCGTCTCAGGGGAGTCAGCAAGCTCCGCGACGCGCGGCAGCCGGTCGTCGGGAACGGGAACAACGCCCACATTGGGATCCACTGTGCAGAAGGGATAGTTGTCTGCGTCCGCCCCGGCCTCGCTCAGCGCGTTGAAGATCGTGGACTTTCCGACGTTGGGGAGACCGACGAGACCGCACTGCAGCGACATGGGAGGCGATGGGGCTGCGAGGAAAGACGCGACCGGGATGTATTGTGCGTTCGAGGCCCTTGTTCCGCTTTTGAACCGGAATCGAGTGGGGTTCACCCGTCGGCGTACGGAACGTCGACAAACTCGCGCTCGGGAAGATGGACGGCCGTGAGACGGCCCATTCCGGGCTGCATGTGGTAGACGCAGCCGGTATCGATGAGAATTAGCTTGTCGCGGTCGATGGGCTCCGGCTGCGGCGTGTGTCCGCATACGACGGGCTTTTCCCAGGCGAGGCCCGAGGCCTCCAGGTGCCCCCGCTCCCACAAGAGCACGTCCTCGTCGGCTTCCTGGAGGTTTTCTCCAACAGTGAGGTCCGGCTTCAGTCCCGCATGGACGAAGAGAAAGTCGTCCGTCTCGTGATAGAGCTCCGTTTCACGGACGAACGATGCGTGCGCGTCGGGAATGTGGACTTCGGATCCCCCATTCAGGTAGCTCTGCAGCGTGGAGACCCCACCGTTCATGCGCCAGAGGCTAAATGCACCCGTGTCGAGATACTCGATCATCATCGCCTCGTGGTTGCCCCGAAGGAAGGTGCAGGGCACATCCTCGCGCAGATTGAGCAGTCGGTCGATGACGGACTTCGAGTCGGGCCCGCGGTCGATGTAGTCGCCAACGAACAAAAGGTGGTCGTTCGACGTCGGCTCGATTTGGTTTAAGAGCAGGTCGAGCGACTGAGGACATCCGTGAATGTCGCCGATAGCGATGAGGCCCATTGCACTTGGGCTGCCTGACGGAAAGAAGAGATGGGCGGGGCCGGGTCAGGGACTGAAGGTCTGCCCCGGCAGGGGTCAATAGTGGGCATTGATCACGGGAATCGCAACCTACGACGACTGGGCACGCTCGCGGATGGTGTCCATGCCGATGAGGCCGCGGCCCGACTTGTTTAGGCGTCCCTGCTCGTGGAGGTCCAAGAGAATGGCGTCCACAACCCCGTTGACGAAGGTCCCGCTCCGGGGCGTACTGTACTTCTTTGCGATGTCAATGGCCTCATCGACCGATACCTTGGGCGGAATCTCCTCAAACTTGAGAAGCTCTGTGGTGGCCATCCGAAGGAGGCAGCGATCGATGACGGCAATGCGGTGGATCTCCCAGTTTTTCGCGTGCTTCTCGATGATCTCGTCGGCCTCGTCCATCGTGTCTAGCGTCGTGCGGAAGAGCCGCTCGGCGAACTCGCGGGTGGAGGGGTCGTCCTCCAGCGGCATGTCGATGAGGACTGCAGCCAGATGGTCGGGATCGCTGTCGGCCTGCTCGTACGCGTAGAGGGCCTTCATGATGTGTTCGCGGGCATCGCGGCGGCTGCTCATGACGGAGCGGGCTGTTGGAAGGGCGGTGTGGGCTTCGTGTGTAGAGGTATTTCCGACCGTGAGGGCGGGTTCGAGCCCGGACTCGGATTCCTGTAATCTTGGACTGAGGAACGTGGACGTACGCGGCGGAAAGGAGAACCGCACGTTCGTGATCTGTTCCGGTAAATCGATGCGACTCGCCTCTGTGCACCGGGACAGCGTCAGAAATACGAAGGCCGATCATGCCCACTGGGTTGATTTGAGTCCTGAGTGTCGGACGTTAGATTTCGGCGACGGAACGTGTCTTCCACTCCCATCTCCCCTGCGCAGCAGCGGTGTGACCCGTGCGTCCCGATTCCTCCATCCACTGGTTTGCGTACCCGGCACTTCTCATAGCCGGGGCCTTTGCGATTGGGATTGTGGGCGAGTCCGCGTTCGCATCGGGGGCCGTGATTCCCTGGGTCGGCGGGGCGGGAGCCGGAATCGCCCTGTTCGTGTTCGTGCAGTGGTGGGACCGTACTCAAATCGTGACCCTCGCTCCCCTCGGGCGGATCGTTGCCATTGTGTTGATCCTGGGCTGTGCGGGCGGCGCGCGTCATGCGAGGTACCAAACGCCGTCCCCACACGCCTTGAAACCGGCTGCGGAGGCGAGCACGGAGGCAACGACCCTCCAGGGAGAAGTTGCAGATGCGCCTGAGCGTACCGACGACGCCACTCGTTTTGTCTTGAAGGCCGATACGCTCTACGGAGCACAGGACACGGCCGCGGTGGATGGACGGGCCCACGTCACTCTCCGGGCTTCTCCGTGGGCCGAGACCGTCGGTTCCTTTCCTGACGTGCGCCAGGGCGACGTTATCCGTCTCCACGGAATCCTGCGCCTCCCGCCCAAACTCCGAAACCCGGGTGGATTCGACTATCGCGCATACCTGGCCCGACGGGGAATTTGCTGTACGATGTACGTTGGGGAGCCGGAACGCGTGAATGTTCAGCGGAATCGGCGGGGCACGCTGGAGTCGCTACTGGTCGGCGCCCGGGAGTACATTCGGCTACAGATCGACCGGTACGTCCCCAGTGCCGATGCGCAAGGCGTTCTCCGTGCCCTGCTCTTGGGCGACCGAAGTCGTGTTACGGATGCCCAGCGAGAACGCTTCGCCAAGACGGGACTTATGCACCTTCTCGCCGTCTCGGGACTTCATGTCTTCCTCGTGGGAATGGTGCTATACGCCCTGCTCCGTCCCTTTCTGATCCGGTTTGGGATGCAGTGGCGAACGGTCGAAATTGCGCGGGCGGCGTTAACGATCCTTGTTCTGGGAGGCTACATGTTTTTGACTGGGGGGCGTCCCTCTGTCGTGCGGGCAGTCATCATGGCGACGCTGTTCATCGGAGGAATTGTCTTCCAGCGGTCGGCCCACCCGCTGAACACGCTCGGGGTGGCGGCGCTCATTCTACTCGCGGTGCGGCCGCCCGCCTTGTTTGACGTGGGATTTCAGTTGTCGATGTCGGCTGTCGCGGGAATTGTGACGCTGAACCCTCGGCTCCTGGACGCGATTCCGGAGCGGTACCGTGCCTCGGAGGCTGTGGATTGGCTGGTGTCTACCGGAACAGTGTCGGCCGCGGCGATTCTGGGAACAGCGCCGGTCCTCCTGTTTCATTTCGGGTGGGTGTCCGCCGCAGGGCTTCTTCTCAACATCGTGGGCATCCCGTGTACCGGACTGGCCCTTTCGGCAGCAATTCTGATGGCGGTCACGGGTGGGATGTGGTCCCTCGCCGGGGCGTCCTTCGGGAGTGCGGCGGATGTGTTCGTGCAAGGGCTCCTCGCCACGTCTCGGTACGGCGTAGAGTGGCTGTCGTGGGCTGGAATCCGGATGGCTACGCCGGATGCATGGGGGCTTGGTGCGCTCGTTGCCGCACTGATTGCGCTGGTGCAGTGGCCTCGCCCCCATCTTCGCTGGCGGTGGATCATTGCCGCCTTCCTCTTCGCGACGCTGTCGGTGTGGGACGGTGTGATTGGTCGTGATTCAGGGCCGGCCCTCAACGCTGTGTTCTTCGATGTGGGGCAAGGTGGGGCGACCCTACTGACGACACCGGAGGAGCACCATGTGCTGGTGGACGCGGGGCCTCGCTCTCCGAGTGGGTCCGCGGCTGAGTTCGTTATTCTTCCGTACCTGGAACGATGGGGAATTCAAGAACTCGACGCGATCATCGTTACTCATCCGGACGAGGATCACCTCGGAGGCGTGCCTGCGCTTCTCAGAGAGATATCTGTGGATCGGGTATTGGACAATGGCCGGTCCGCCAGTAGTGAACTGTACGAAGAGTTTGAACGCCTAGTCGAGCAGTCTGAGACGTCTCGGAAGACGGTCCAGCGGGGAGACACGCTCCTAACTGACTCGAGTGTGCGCATACAGATTTTGGCACCGCCGCGCGGTGAAAGTGCGCAGACCAAAACGAAAAATAATGCGTCCGTGGTGCTTCGCGCGAGCTACGGTGAGGTTGATCTCCTCCTGCCGGGAGACATTGAGGCGGGGGCAGAGAAGAACCTGGTTCGGACCTACGGGAAGCAGCTCGGAAGTGAGGTCGTCAAAGTGCCCCACCACGGATCCTCAACGAGTAGCACGCCTGGATTTGTACAGGCGGTTTCTGATTCAAGTGAGGGCGTACATGCGGTGATAAGCGTGGGACAGGGGGATCGGTATGGGATGCCCCACGAGACTGTCGTATCGAGATGGAAGCGCCATGGGATGACGGTACATAGCACAGGATGACGGTACATAGCACAGCCGAGGATGGGGCTGTATGGATGCGGACTAATGGACAAGAGGTCTGGCAAGTACACTGGAAATGAATTGCTCAGGGGTCCCTGCCTCAAAGAGAAATGCCTTTGGTGCCGTTGGGACGGTTTCCCATGACTTATATTCCTTCCCGAGAATATCCTTTCTCTCTCTTCGGTATACGCCGATGTACTGGCAGGAGTCCGTGCTTCCTCCGTCCGCTGGGTCATCAGTGGAAAACCACTGGCTGATCAAGTTTTCCACATCTCTTAGTATGAATGAGGCACCTTGTGATTTTTAAAAGACATGGTTGTTGTTGTTAGTGGTGTGGAAATGTGGACGAGTGAGTCGCCCACATCTAGCAGCGCCGAATGTGGATATCTCCCCGGATCATTCACGAGGTTATCCACAACGGATCCACGGCACGAAGTCGGTGCACGGCGCTGAGGGCCGATGAGCGGTGGTTTTTCCACGTATCCACAGGAATCCACAGTCAGACGGGGGGTTTGGCGCCTATAGTTATGAACAGTCGTCCACAGTGTGTAAAAGACGGGGATAGCTGTGGATATCCTCCAGAGTTATGCACAGGCGCTCGCCGCCGATTTTTCGTCCACGGATTATCAAGATGTTATGCCCCACTTATCCACGAGTTATCCACAATGTTGTGGATAACGGTTGGCCCCGATGAGAGCACGGGACGATGGCGCGAGACGGTGGGGGCGACGGACCGATTTCTGAGGACAAACGATCCGTGACACGACGACAGAAAGCTACTCTGACTCAGAAAACGTGTAGAGACGATAGGCGCAGAAGGCTGCGACGGCGGCAGGCAACAGGGCCGCCAGCCAATCGCCGGCCCGCAGCCGAGCCACCATCAGGAAGGCGCCGAAGATGCCAATGAAGGCGTAGACGAGCCGAAAAATTAGGGAGCTGGACATGCCACGTATCGGGAGATAAAGAGCAGGCGTGAACAGAGGGCGGCACGCTCAGAACGGCACGTCCGTCGCCCCCTGAGATTTGGCGTCGACGATGCTGCGGGTCAGGCGTTCCGGTCGAGCAGTTCCATGAGAAGCGGTGTGAGCCGGTCGGCCGCGACGTGGGACAGTTCGTTTCCCACCCCCTCCGGCAGTTCGATGGGCGTCTGTTCCACGAGGTCGAGCCCGTACCCGGCCAGCCCAATTCGCTTGCGCGGGTTGTTGGTGAGAAGTCGGAGTTTTCGGATGCCGAGGTCCCGGAGAATCTGGCAGCCGATTCCGTAGTCGCGATGATCCATTTCGAGAGACACGTCGGCGTTCTGCTCGCCGTGGGTCTGCTGGCGCTCCAGGTCCTTCAGCTTCGAGAGCAGGCCCTGGCCGTGGTTGCTCTGCATCATATACAGGATGGCGCCCTTTCCCTCGTGCTTCACGCGGAGGAGCGACTGGGCGAGCTGCTCGCTGTAGCTCTCTCGTCGCGCGGCAAGGACGTCTCCGAGCACGTTTTGCGAGTGGACGCGCACGAGGACGGGTTCGTCGTCTGCCCACTCGCCCTTCAGAAGGGCGAGATGCACGTCGCCGGTCAGCGTTTCCTGGTAGGCCACCACCCGGAACCGGCCGAACGCGGTGTCGAGCGGCACCGTGGCCTCCCGCTCGATGAGGCGCTCGTTTTGCATCCGATAGGCAATCAGGTCCTGGATCGTGATGAGGGGCATGTCCAGGGCCTGGGCCCGTTCCTGAAGCTGCGGCACGCGGGCCATGCTTCCGTCCTCGTTCATGATTTCGACGAGGGCGCCGGCCGGTTCGAATCCTGCAAGGCGCGCAAGGTCGACGGCCGCCTCCGTATGGCCGGCCCGACGCAGCACGCCACCCGTCCGCGCGCGAAGCGGAAAGACGTGGCCCGGCCGGGCGAAATCGTAGGCGGAGGCCTCCGAGTCGGCCAGGGCGCGGATGGTTTTCGCCCGGTCGGCCGCCGAGATGCCGGTGCTCGTGCCCTGCCGGTAGTCAACGGAGACGGTGAAGGGAGTGCTGTACAGCGACGAATTGGATTCGACCATCGGGTCGAGATCGAGTTCCTCGGCCCGCTCGGGCGTGATGGCGGTGCAGAGCAACCCCCGCCCCTCCTTCGTCATAAAATTAACGAGTTCGGGGGTGGTCGCCTCGGCCGCCCCGATGAAGTCGCCTTCGTTCTCCCGGTCCTCGTCGTCCACGACAATGGCGAGTCCCCCCTCCCGAATGGCGGTGAGGGCGTCTTCGATGGGGTCAAAGCCCGACTCTGAAGAGGTCGAGTTGCTCATGGCGGTAGCGCAGTGGCCCTGTCACGGCGTCCGGATGGAGAGAGCGGCCGTGCTAGTCCTCGTCGTCATCGGCGAGGCTGGCGATGGAGTCCTTGTTGAAGCGAAGCCGCGTGCCCTTGCTGTCGACCTGAGCGAGAATGCTATCTTCGTCGATCTTCTGAATAGTACCGTGGATTCCACCGACAGTTACGACTTTGTCGCCCTGCTCCAGGTTTTCGACCATCTCTTGGTGCTCTTCCTCGCGCTTTTGCTGGGGCCGGTAGATAAAGAAATAGAAGACCCCGATGATGAGGACGAGGGGAAACAAGAGGCCGACGATTCCGCCTCCGCCGTTGCCGGACTGGCCAACGAGGAGAACGGGATCGAGCGCAGAAAGAAGTGAGGTGGACATGGGGGGTGAACGTCAGGCGGTCAAAAGTTCGGCGGTCGATCAGAGCGGGGACGCCGGAGGGTCGTGTGGCACAGGAACTCCGGCCCAGGTTTCCTGATCGAAGAGAGAGTGGACCGGTTCAGCCCAGCTTGATTGTCGTTCGACCTCCTACCGCTGCTGCCTTCCGGCCCTGACGGGGTTCAGAGGGAGCTGGCCGTGCGGGACTTGCCCTTGTCGGTGCGGGGAATCCCCGCGAAATGCTGGAATCAATGCGACGGCATCGGGGCTTCACGGTTCCTGACGGGGGCATCGCATCGCTGAAAATATCATCAAGCTTCTCAGTGTGGCCTCCTAGAGGAAGCCGATCCACTTGTTCTGTGCAAAATTCGTAGCCAGAGGGTCAAAAGGAGGGGCCACGAGGGGCCAATATCTCACACAGAGTTGCGTTTCCCCTGCATGCTATACACCTTTTCCAGTCGATATATTGGACAAACTTTCGCCTCGGTCCCGTTTCTGAGAAAATAATCCTGATAGGCAAAGTCCCCCTCTGGTTCTTAGTCGTTCGGAACCATAGAAAAGTGCATGAAGGCATGTCTGCGGCCTGTGCGTCGGCCAGCCCGAAAAATGTTAGAACAGTGATCGTAGAACTTCAGTCGACTGCCCCCGCAAACCATACCCCGTTCCATTCCGACTGAACGCTTCGTCCAACCAACCGTGAGGGAAAAGTGGGTCAAAGACTCTCGGTCGGCCGTTACGTTCTGAAGGGCGGGACCCCACTCCTTGAGCGATTCGCTTCTACATCATTCGCGGTTCGCCGATGTGTACGTGCCGGTCCGCCATCTGGATGCTTCGGGCTGCCTCGGGGGCGGCAGTTGTGGCCCTGCTCGTGTTTGGGCCGGTTGGGGCGGTGTCGGACGTACCTGACGGAGCTGCAGCGGACACAAGCCCGGAATCCGCCGGCGTCCAGAGTGCCGCGGCCGACAGTTTTCGGGTACAACTGTACGCGACGACTGACCGAGACGCGGCGGAGTCCTTCCGGGCCAACGCCCGCCAGTGGTGGACGGGTGTGGAGAAAGAGGCGCCGAGAGGGGCATTTGGGAGCAATCCGCCGATCACCATCGAGCAAGAGGGCGTGTATCACCGGGTTCGCATAGGAGCATTTTCCTCACGAGCCCAGGCGCGTCGGGCTCAATCGTTTCTCCGCCGGCAGTACCCCGACGCGTTTATCGTAGAAAGTGCGGTGCCGCAAGAGGT
>PXSY01000077.1 GCA_003023125.1 Bacteroidetes bacterium QH_10_64_19 | reverse complement strand
CTGTTTTGTTCTCCGGCCTTGGGATACCGAAACTCGGTCATCTCGGGGTAGCGCTTGGTGTTATCCATCAGCGGGAACGACCGGGTGTCCGACTCATCGAGCTTGAAGAACGCGATGCGCTGTCCGTCGGGGCTCCACTTCCAGCCGTCACGCAGTCCAAATTCCTCCTCGTAGACCCAGTCGAACGTGCCGTTGATAATGGCGCCCTCACTGCCGTCCGTCGTGAGGACCGTCTCCGTCCCCGTGGCCAAATCGACGACGTACAGGTCTCGCTCCCGCACAAACGCCACCTTCGTGGCTGAGGGATTGAACTTGGCGAACATCTGATACCCCGCGTCGCGATCGGCCACCGGGGTCAGGGTCTGCGCGTCCAGATCGTACACGTAGTAGTATCCCTTCGTATTGGCCCGCCACACCTCCTCGGAGTCCGTAAAGATGAGCACCTTGTCGCCTCCCTCGCTAAAGGTGTAGTCTTCAATCGGGACAATCCGATCCACGTCCTCCGCGTGCAGGTTCGTGCCGTCGATGACCCGCGTCCGCTCGTCGGTTTGCAGGTTGTACCGCATCAGGTGCGTTGCGTCGGCGGTGTCGGCCCTCTCGATGTAGGTGACGACCGGCCCGGCATCGGTCCATTGTCCGCCCTGGAACACCTCGGGCCGGAAGGTCCCCGAGGCATGAATGCTTTCGAGCGAAAACTCGGGGCCATCCTGGGCCTGTACGGGGTCCGAGACTCCGGAAAACAAGAGAAGAACAGTGAGACTTAGCGCGAGGCGACGGATCATCGGGGAAAGAATGTTGTGGTGGGAGGTCGTGACAACGGCCGGAGGCCGACTCCCGACTCGTCGTGTACCGGCGCGTTCCCGGCCTATCTTTTGCACAGCCGGATTCAACAGATCAATCCACGCGTGGTTATACGGCCCGTGATCTCGGTTTGATTTGGTCACGTCAGCTCAAAAACGAGGGGGGCACGGCACGAACCTTCGGCTGTGGGCATCGCTTCCAAAAGGGCCGAGCCATCCCCTCGTGCCGGCGTTCGGTGGGCAAGAGCGCGTCCTCAGCGGCAGAGCCCCCAAGAATTCCGCCCCGGAGACCCAGCTTCCCAGACCCGAACACGAGACGCAGGCAGGAAGAGTAATATGAAGCGCATGAAGCTCCCTCAACATACAGAGGCAACAGCAGAATGCACACCGTACGCTCCGTTTCCGGTCCAGTCTTTCGATTTCATATTCAGGAACTATTGGGCGGATGCACGCCTACCAAAAATCTACGCTCGTAACCGCTTTGCGTCGCCATCTCCCCTATCCCCGCCATCGATCAGTCGGTAGATACAGTTGAGGATGCCCCGGTGGCCGCCACCGTGGACCTGTCGGCGATTCGCCACAATGTTCATGCCGTGCAAGACCGGGCCGGGGCGGCCGACTTGATGGCCATTGTCAAAGCCGACGCGTACGGGCATGGCATTCTCCCCGTGGCCCAGGTCCTCCACGACGAGGGCGTCCGACACTTCGGCGTTGCCCGGCCGGCGGAAGGCATTCGTCTTCGGGAGGCGGGACATGCCGCACGCATCTTGGTGCTCGGGGCCCCGTCACCCGAGCAGATCTCCCAGTACGCGGAATACGACCTCGCCCTTACGATTCCCTCCGCCGACGTTGCGGCGGCCGTCGTTCGCCACGCCCGTCCGGACGCCCCCCTCCGGGTCCACGTGAAGGTCGACACGGGCATGGGTCGCCTTGGGCTGTCCCCCGAGGACGTACCGGCGGTCCTGTCGCACCTGGCCGAGACCCCGGGCGTCACGCTCGCGGGCATCTGGACGCACTTCGCGACGGCCGACGCCCCCGGGAGCACGTTTGCCCAGACGCAGCTTGAGCGCTTCCAGGCCGTCGTCGAGGCTCTGGACGTGCCAGTCGAACACGTGCATGCGGCCAACACGGGCGCCCTGCTTACCCTCGGAGCGCCCACTCAGCACGTTTCGTCGCCCCTCGTCCGGAGCGGCATCGCCCTGTACGGATTGGCGGCCACTCCGGACCTGAGCGCCCGCCTCAACCTTCGTCCCGCGATGCAATTGACGGCCCGCGTGACTCACCTCAAGACGGTGCCTGCGGGCACGCCGATCTCGTACGGTGCCCACTGGCAGGCTCCTCGCCGGACCCGCATCGCCACGTTGGGCGTAGGGTACGGGGACGGATACCCGCGCCTCTGCTCCGGCCGTGCATCCGTTCGTCTGGGGGGCACCTCCCGCCCCATCGTGGGCACGATCTGCATGGACATGTGCATGGTGGATCTTGGCCCCCCCAGCCAGCCCCCGGCGACAACCGTCGAGCTGGGAGACGAGGCCGTTCTCTTCGGGCCTTCAGGACCGACGGTGTACGACGTAGCCCAGTGGAGCGAGACGATCCCGTACGAGATTTGCTGCAGCGTCTCGCCCCGCGTGCCCCGGCGATACGTTACGTCGGACGATGATCCCGAATCGGATCCTCATCCCCGCTCGGCATTAGCACCGAATATCTGATTAACATCAAGCTTCTGAACGACACACGACATCGTTACGTTTGTACCCTTCACTACGAAGCTTTAGACGCATCCCGCCATGTGGCTCTCGCATAGGATTCGGGGTAGTGTTGATAACTTCTCCTGTGCCTTGTCCAGCGGCGGTGTACATTTTTTCCTTATTCACTAATTCCCGCTTAATCCAATGCCTATTACTGCCGATCCCAGCGACATTGACATTCTTGTTGTCGACGATGAAAAGGATGTTGTTGAAGTCGTGGGCCACTTTCTCGAAGAAGAAGGTTATACCGTACACACCGCGTTTGACGGGGAAGAAGCACTCGACACGGCATCCGGAAAGATGGATCTGATCGTGCTCGACATCATGCTCCCCGGCGTCGACGGGTACGAGGTCTGTAAGGAACTGCGCTCTCGAGTCGAGACCGAAGAGATCCCCATCGTCTTTCTGAGTGCGAAGACGGAGGAAGAAGACCAGATTGAGGGCCTGATGCTCGGGGGCGACGACTACCTGACCAAGCCGGTGTCCCCGCAGGTGCTCGTGGCCCATGTGAAGGCCGTGCTGCGTCGGTCCGGCGTCGAGGAAAGCAGCATTCTTGAGGTCGACGGGCTCAAAATCTACGAGGATGAGTACCGCGCCGAGCTGAACGGTGAAGACCTCGGACTGACCCTGACGGAGTTTGAGCTGCTGCGCTACCTCGTGCGACATCCCCGAAAGGCCTTTACCCGCCAGCAGTTGCTCGAAACCATCTGGAAGGACGCGATGATGGTGACGGAGCGAACCGTGGATGCCCACATCAAGAACCTCCGCGAGAAGCTGGGCGACTTTGCCAAGCACATTCAGACCGTCCGCGGCGTTGGGTACCGCTTTGTTCAGGAAGAAGAGTCCGCCGAAGCGTAGGAGTCTGGCGTCCTCATTCGGGTCGCAGTGAGGCACCGCTCCGCCGACCCTACAGTCGGCGGCGCCGGTCTCACCGAGCACCGGGCACGAACGCGTCATGGCATGGCGCGGATGCGTGCCTCCTGTCGTCCCGGAGGATCTCCCCGGCTAGGATGATGACGGGGCGAACCTAGGACCCGAGACAGCGTCTCTCCTCAGATTCTACGCCTGGCCCCATTGCACCCGTGCTGTAAGTTGCGGGGCTCGTTGGTCACCTGTGAGTATGTCTTTTCTCCGGTCGATTTGGGACCTCCTCCTCCCGCGGCGGGCCTCCACGAAAACCTGGATGGTGCTGACCTTTGCCCTGTTCGTGGGGACGGCCGTCGTAGGAGTCGGTCTGTACGTGTTGCTCGTGCTGCGTGGAGAGATGCGGACGGCCATGCAGCAAACCCTGCGAGACCAGGCTGACCGTATTGCCGTGCAGGTTGAGCAGGAACCATCCGAGGCGCGACGGGGACGCATCGTGGAGAACCTGACGGAGCTTCAAAATCTCCACATTACGCTCGTTACCCCCGACACCACCTACCGTCCTCCCTCCGGGCCGCTTTCCTCCGATACGCTGATTGACGTGTCGGCCCTGCAGCGCATGGAGGAGGAGACGATTCAATTCACCCGGGCCGCGAATGGCCAGTCTGCGGGGGACCCGTTGTTCGTAGCGGCCCTCTACCGGCCGTCCTCGAACCTGATCGTGCAGGTTGCACAGTCCCCACCCCCTCTTTACGACCTCGCACAGCGGTTCCAGGTCGTTCTCATCCTCGGCATGGTGCTGGCCCTCATCCTGGCCCTCCTCGGCAGTTTCGTGGCGACCTACCAGGTCACCACGCCTCTCACCCGCATCAGCGAAACGGCACGACGCGTGGCCAACGGGGAGTTCGCGGGCAAAATTCGCGTCGACTCCCGCGCGGCAGAGTTTCAGGACCTTGCCGAGAGCCTGAACCACGCCTCCGACGCGTTCCGGGAGAAGATTGAAGAGCTCGAGCGCATGACGCGGCTGCAGAGCGAGTTCATCGGGAATGTCTCCCACGAGGTTCGCAATCCCATTTTTTCCATTAGCGGCTACCTGGAGGCCCTCGGCACGCCCGGCCTCACCGACGACCAGCGAAAGATGTACGCCGAGAAGGCCCTCACCAACCTGAATCGGCTCCAGAACCTGTTTAACGACCTGATCGACATCGCCCGCCTCGAATACCGCGAGGACCTCATCAACCGCTCGGTGTTTGACCTGAGAGACCTGGTGAACGAGGTGGCCGAGATGCTCCGCCCCAAGGCCGACGAGAAAGAGCTCGATCTCCAGGCCGACGTGCCACAGTTTTTCGTTCACGCCGACCGCTCCCGCATCCGGCAGGTGCTGCGGAACCTCATCGAGAACGGCATCGCCTACACGGACAGCGGATCGGTGCGGTGCCGCGTGCACCGGCGCCTCGACAAGGTTCGCATTGAGATCGTCGACACCGGACAGGGCATCGACGAAGACCACCTCGATCGGATCTTTGAACGCTTCTACCGGGTGGATCCGGACCGCTCGCGCGAGAGCGGCGGGACTGGGCTCGGCCTCAGCATCGTCAAGCAGATTCTCCAGGCCCACGGCGAAGACATTCACGTCGAGAGCACGAAGGGCCGTGGGACCCGGTTCTGGTTCGAACTCCCTTACGAGCCCGAACCGGAGGCGAAAGCCGTGGAGGCGTGATCCTTCCTCATTTCTTGTCTGTCTTCTGCCCGCCGTTCTTCCGTCGTTTTCGCGAAAGGACCTTTTCGATGGCGGAGAAATTCCATACATTGGGCGCACTGGCGGTCTGGACCTGTTGGGATTTTTCAACACAAGTGGACCGGAAGCGCTTTCAGACAGTCGTCTCAAGGACATAGCGCCTTGAGATTCACCCGCGTGGCCGCCGCTGTGCTGGCCGTTTCCATGAAGAGGGTTTGGCCCGCGCGCTCCCTCGGCTTTCCGGATCGCTTCGAACTGTGTCGATTCATCCAGATGGCTCCGATCCATGGCTGACTCCGAGACCCAAAATACGACCCACGCCGATCCTGACCCGCAGGACGAGACGTCCGACGCCCCCGAGGCAGAAGCGTCGCAGCCGGATCAACCCGATGGGGAACCGCCGTCTCCTCCCGATGCGGAAGAGGCCGTGGAGACGGTCGACGAGGAGATTCCGGTCGAGAACCTGATGCACGGGGACGGCCACGCCGCCATTCCCGAGACTCCGTCCATCGAGTCAGATGGGTCGATCGAGATTGACAAGCTGACGCCGTCCGACTTTGCGGCCGACGAACTGCGGCGGCGGCTCCGCACGATGATGCTCTCCCGGCGGCTCGACGAGAAGATGATGACGCTGCTGAAGCAGGGCAAGGGCCACTTCCACATCGGGTGCGCCGGGCACGAGGCCGTCCAGTCCGCGATCAGTCGCTACTCGCAGCCCGGCGAGGGGCCCGGCCACGACTGGTTCTGCTTCTATTACCGGGATCTCTGCATGGCGCTCTCGCTCGGGATGACGCCCCGCGAGGCGCTGCTGGCCCACATGGCGAAGGCCGACGACCCGAATTCCGGCGGCCGCCAGATGCCCGAGCACTTTGGGCTCAACCACCTTAATGTGATGACGACGGCCTCGTCGGTCGGGGCTCAGTTTAATCCGGGCCTCGGCTTTGGGCTCGCCATCAAAGACCGGGGCGAAGACAACTACGTCTACATCTCGTGCGGCGACGGGGCCACCTCACAGGGCGACTTCCATGAGTCCCTCAACTGGGCGGCCCGCGAGCAAGCGCCGGCCCTCTTCCTCGTGCAGGATAACAAGTACGCCATCAGCGTCCCCATCGACGAGCAGACGGCCGGGGGCACGCCCTACAAGCTTGCCGCCGGATACGAGGGCCTCAGCCGCATGCGCGTGGACGGCACCGACTTCTTTGCCAGCGCTTCCGCCGCCCGGGCCGCCATCCAGCACATCCGCGACGGAAACGGCCCGGTGTGCCTTGTGGCCGACGTGGTGCGCCTCCTCCCCCACTCCTCCTCGGACGACCACACCAAGTACCGCACGCCCGACGAGCTGGAGGCCGACCGTAAGATCGACCCGATTGCGCGCCTGGAGGCGT
>PXSY01000076.1 GCA_003023125.1 Bacteroidetes bacterium QH_10_64_19 | reverse complement strand
CCTTCAAGGAGCTGATCGCGGCGCAGTCCACCGGCGATTACCAGGCGCTCCGGGAGGCGGACCGGACCGTGCTTCGGGTGCGTGTCGATCCCTCAGAGCTTGGGCGCATCGTCGATGCGGTTGAGGCGCAGGGCAAGTAATGCGTGAAACGCGATGACGTGATTCGTGACTGCCGATTTTGAGTGCCTCACGCATTACTCCTCACGCGTCACGTTCCCCTCGAATCGGACCCCTCCTAACGCTACCCGCTGCTCTTTCATACGAACAAAACTTCGCTCTGCTATGAAGCTCGGAATGATCGGACTCGGCAAGATGGGCGCGAACATGAGCCGCCGCCTCATGCAAGACGGCCACGAGGTCGTCGGCTTCGACCTCGACGAGAGCGCCGTGCAGGAGGTGGAAGAGGATGGTGCCGCGGGCGCAACCGCCCTCGACGACCTTGTCGACCAGCTCAATCCCCCCCGCGTCTGCTGGATCATGGTGCCAGCGGGCGACCCTGTGGACGCGACGCTTGACGACCTGATGCCCCTCTTGGACGAGGGCGACATTGTTGTGGACGGCGGCAACTCCAACTACAAAGACACCCTCCGCCGCAGCGAGAGCGCCGGAGAGCACGGCCTTCACTACGTCGACGTGGGCACCTCCGGCGGCGTGTGGGGCTTGGAGCGGGGCTACAGCATGATGGTGGGGGGCTCCGACGAGGCCGTCGACCAGCTCCGCCCGGCCCTCGAAACGCTTGCGCCGGGCCCGGACAAGGGCTGGGGCCACATGGGCGACCCCGGCTCGGGCCACTTCGTCAAGATGGTGCACAACGGCATCGAGTATGGCGTGATGGAGGCGTACGCCGAGGGCTTCGATATCTTGAAAAACAAGGACGACTTCGACCTCGACCTCCAGCAGGTCGCCGAGACGTGGCGCTTTGGGAGCGTCATCCGCTCCTGGCTGCTCGACCTCACGGCCCGCGCGCTGGATCAAGACCAGAACCTGCCCGACATTGCGCCGTGGGTTGACGACTCCGGCGAGGGCCGCTGGACGGTAAAGGAGGCGATCGACCTCGACGTGCCCGCCCCCGTCATCACCGACGCCCTGATCTCGCGCCTCGACTCGCGGGTGGACGACTCCTACACCCACAAGCTCCTCGCCGCCATGCGCAACCAGTTCGGCGGCCATGACGTGAAGGAGGCAGAGGAGTAGCTGGCTGCTGCTCTGGAGGACGGAGTGTATGCGCCCTAAACAGGGACGGAATAGTGCGGAAGAATGGAGGAGTAGAGGCATGGACGCGTGGAGGTAATAACCATTCTGCCCACGTCCACACATCCGCGCTTCCAGAGCCTCCACGCCGCCAAAGCCTCCATGCTTCCAGCCCCCCTCAGCCTCCAAGCGTTCTGCAGGCCCTTCCTCTTGTGGAACTGGCGCTTCCTTTCGACCAACCTTCAACCTGCAACCGGCCATGCCGCAAATCCAGCCGCACCTCTTCGTCATCTTCGGCGCCACGGGCGACC
>PXSY01000075.1 GCA_003023125.1 Bacteroidetes bacterium QH_10_64_19 | reverse complement strand
GCACACCGCCCTCGCCGAGCGCATCACCGAGAATGGGGCCGTTCTGTCCGAATACGGGCTCGACGCGGAGCCCAAGTCGCACCACTTTCCGGAGCGCAACCGCATCCTGAGTGGCCTTTCCCTCGGCACGCTCGTGGTCGAATCGTACTCCAAAGGCGGCGCGCTCATCACCGCGCGGCTCGCAGTGGAGCAAAACCGCGAGGTTTTTGCCGTGCCGGGGGGCGTTACGAAGGACTCCAGCCGGGGCACGAATCGCCTCATCCAGCGGGGACACGCCAAGCTGGTGATGGAGGTGGAGGATCTGCTGGAGGAGCTTCCGGACGTGACGGTGACGGATCCTGAGGAGGTGGACGCGGAGACTGTGTCTGCCGGTGCGGGTCCCGATCCTGAGGACCTCTCGGGGGATGAAGAGGTGCTTTACAACGCCCTTTCGGACACGCCCATCCACGTCGATGAACTGTGCGAAGAGACGGGCCTCGATCCGTCGTCGGCCCTCCCCACCCTGCTTGAACTTGAGTTCAAAGGATTCGTGCGGCAGCTCGCGGGCAAACAGTTTCGGCGGACCTGAGGATGGGCGAGTCGCTGTTCTACTCGTCCGGAGTACTGGATCCGTGAAGGAGCCGCTGGACACCGTGGTGCCGTCCAGGGTGCCAGAGAAGAGGGTGACGGTGCGGAGCGGCGGTTGCACCAGCCAGCACGACTGAACGCCGGCGTCGAGGAGAAATTCGGCCTTCTCAATCAGGTCCTGGATGTTTTGCGTGGGGCTGGCAATCTCAACGGCGAGCAGGGGCGGGTCGGGGACGCGCACTTCGTCGTGGACGAGATCGACATCCGTCTTCGGATAGACCGAGAGGTCGGGGGTAAGTTCTCGTCCGTCGAGTTCAAGGGTAAGCTCGGAGAAGATTGTATACTCGTCGCGGTGGGGAAGGAGAACGGCGATAATATTCGTTTGCGTGTAGCCGTGGGCTTTGCTGGGCATGGGCTTACCCCGCTCGCGTTCGTAATTGGATATGGTGTCTTGCGTCTCCATGGTGGACAGGTAATTGCCGAGGTGAGCAATTTGTGTACGCGTTGTATGAACGCCACGGAGCGATGTGCCGGGAGGAGGCAACCGTTCCTCCGAGGGGACCGAGCACGTCGCGGAAAAGTGAACGCTGACGGCGGAGACGCGTGGGAACGATGGTCTTCTCCAGAATCATGCCGTCCACGATGTCCCCCACAGCAATCGCATCTTGGCCCGAGGCCTGATGGTGCCCCGATCCAGGGCGGTGTGTCCGTGCTCCCACTTGCTCTCTCGCCCGCGCCATTTGGGCATTTTCGTTGATCAGGGGCGGACGACCCTCCACACCACGAGGAAATTTTTAACATACGAACGCCCTGCGATGTCCCCCACCGATCTCCGCGATCACTTCCCCCACACCGAGCATCAGATCTATCTCAACCACGCAGCGATAAGTCCGATGAGTCGGCCCGTCCGCGAGGCCATCGACGCGCATGCGGCCGAGCGGCACGGGGCCGATCCGGAGGCGCCCATTGCCAACTTTGAGGCATTCCAGCCGGTGATGACGGAGACGAAAGAGCGAGTGGCGGAGGTGCTCGGCACGGAGTCCGCCCGCGTTGAGTTCGTGCCCAATACGTCGGCGGGGCTCAACGTCCTGGCCCGCGGGCTGGACTGGGAGGTGGGCGATCGAATTGCGGTGCCCGACGGGGCGTTTCCGACCAATGTCTACCCGTTTTTGAACCTGGAGGAGCAGGGCGTAGCTGTCGATTTTGTGCCGACAGAGGAGGGCGCCTACTCGGTCGAGGATGTAGAGGCAACACTCCGGCCGGAGACCCGGCTGCTCAGCGTCTCCTGGGTCCACTTTCTGTCCGGCTTCCGGGCCGACCTGGAGGCGCTCGGTACACTCTGCAGGGAGCACGATGTCCTCTTCTGCGTGGACGCGACAGCCGGGGGACACAAGTGGCTCATGGCCGCGCAGGGCATAGGCGTGCTGTATTGCGACGCGGGCCTCCAGGACCAGATTCGGCCGCCCACAGGATGGCTTCACGGGCCGGTCGACTGGGAGCACCTCGATACGTACAATTTGACCTTCCACGACGATGCCCGGCGGTTTCGAACCGGCACCCTTAACAGCGTCGGCGTCACGGCACTCCACGCGGCGCTCGGCCTCCACCTCGACGTTGGTCCGGCGCAGTGCGAGGAGCGGGTGCTCGACCTCTCGACGACCCTCGCCGACGAGTTGGCGGCCCGCGGGCTGGCCCGCTATGGCACTGACGACTCGGCCCACGCGAGCGGCATCGTTACCGTCGAGCCTGAGCACCCCGAGGAACTCTTCGATCACCTCAAGAGGCGGGACGTGACCGGCGCTGTGCGCAACCGAAAGCTCCGCTTTGCGCCGACGTACTACAATGATGCTTCGGATCTAGACGCCGTTCTCGCCGCGATCGATGCGTTCGAGCGGTAATGCTCGGAGGAGGAAAGTACGGAGGGATGGACGTTTTGATGTCTGGAGGTGGTGGATTGCCAAGCCGTGCAGAAATCCCTGAAGATGAAGCATCCGGGTATGGGCGTTTGGGAGTATGTGGGTATGGGAGAAAAAGCGCCCATACGCCCAGACTCCCAGACTCAACCCCGGTCCGCTAGAGCATTTCCGGTCGAGGTCGGCGCCTCCCGTTTACGAAGTTCCTCACGTCTCGGTATGACGAAGATCCCCGATTCATTCGATGCTGGCGCCTACGACGCCGACGTGACCCGGGAGGAGAATGTCGTGGAGGTGACCGTCCCGGAGACCGAAACGGAGGGGCCGCGCATCGACAAGTACCTCACGCGCTTCTATCCGGAGGCCTCGCGCACCAAAATCCAGCGCTCCATCAAAAAGGGCCATCTCAAGGTCAACGGGGCGGATGTCCAGAAGTCGTACGCCGTGGAGCCGGGCGACGAGATTGTCTTTCGGCTCATCCGCAAGCCGCCGATGCAGGCAGAACCGGAGCCGATTCCACTCGACATTGCGTACGAGGACGAGAATCTGCTCGTAGTGAACAAG
>PXSY01000074.1:3443-4220 GCA_003023125.1 Bacteroidetes bacterium QH_10_64_19 | reverse complement strand
GCTTCAGCTACCCCGTGGTGCCGACGGGCGAGGCGCGCATCCGCGTACAAATGTCCGCCGCCCACTCGAAGGACCAGCTGGACCGCGCCATCGACGCGTTCACCGAGGGGGCCCGGAAGCACGACGTAATTGACTAGCTCAGTTGCACGTTGAAGGTTGGAAGGTTGAACGTTGCAGACTCAGCCCCTCAAACCTTCAACGTACCAACGTTCAACCTTCAACCCACCCAGCTTCATGACCAACGCCCCCTCCGTTCGCCGGAGCACCGCTTTCTGCGCCCTCGTCCTATTCCTGTTCACGAGTCTTGCGCTGCCGGCTCAGGCCCAGGAGATGGATGGGCAGCAACTCAAGCGCACCCTGCCCCCTGACACGACAATCACCCAGACGGATCGGGTGACGGTGAAGGGCGAGGAAGTCCCCTACGAGGTGACGACCGGGACCCAGCCGGTGTACGGCGAGGACGATAGCGCCGTCGCGTCCCTCCACTACACCTACTACCGCCGCACCGACGTGGACGACCGGACGGAACGGCCCCTCATGGTGTCCTTCAACGGCGGGCCCGGCTCCGGCTCCCTCTGGATGCACCTCGGCTACACCAGCCCCAAACACCTGAAGATCAGCGACGAGGGCTACCCGGTGCAGCCGTACGGGGTCGAGGACAACCACCAGTCCATCATTGACAAGGCGGACATCGTGTACGTAAATCCCGTCAACACCGGCTTCTCCCGCGTGATCGACGAAGACACCGACCCGGACGAGTTCTTCGGGGTCAACGCC
>PXSY01000074.1:0-3315 GCA_003023125.1 Bacteroidetes bacterium QH_10_64_19 | reverse complement strand
GTCATCCTCGTCTCGCCCACCGGCCTGGGCATGGAGCCTGCAGGCCCCTCGCCCCGCTCCGAAGCCCTCAAGCTCCCCTACTACGCGGCCACGGCGTGGTACCACGATCAGTTGCCGAGTGACCTCCAGAACCAGGACCTACAGGATCTGCTGTCGGAGGTAGAGAACTATACGATTGAAGAGTACATCCCAGCTCTCACGCGAGGGGGGTTCATCGACGGCACGCGGCGGCAGACGGTGGCCCAGCAGGTGGCGCGCTACTCTGGCCTGTCGGAGTCGTTCGTGCAGGACCACAACCTCGCGGTCCCCGCCTCCGCATTCTGGAAAGAGCTCCTTCAGGATGAGGGCCATACCGTAGGGCGTCTCGATTCCCGCTATCAGGGCGTGGATACGAAGAACGCGGGGGACGAGTACGACTACCCAGCGGAGCTCACCTCGTGGAACCACGCCTTCACCCCCGCCATCAACCACTACCTCCGCGACGAACCTGTGTCCAAGCGACCGGCGCACTTCTTCCGCAACGAGCTCAAGAGCACGTACGCAGAGGAGGACCTCCACAATCTTCGGGTGAGCGAGAGAGGCGATGGCCCAGAATCCGTACCTCCACGTGATGGTGCAGTCCGGCTACTACGACGGCGCCACGGACTACTTCTCAGCTAAGTATGTGATGTGGAACCTCGGCTCGCGGAAGACCATGCGCGACCGGCTCCGCTTCCGCGGCTACCGCAGCGGGCACATGATGTACCTGCGCTCGGAGGATCTGGCCATCTCTAACGACGACATTCGCGAGTTTATCGAAGCCTCGATTCCGAACGAGGGGACGCCCGCAAAATACGGGCCGAATCGGTAGAAAGTGTGTAGGTGTGGATGTGTGGAGGCATGGAGGTCATGGGCAGAGCGCCTCCTTTCATACGTACACACATCCTTGCTTCTATGCTTACATACCACAATCTTCGGTATATCGAGCGCCATGATGAACGGATTTCTCCGTTCCGTGTCACAAACAGGCGGTGAATGCCGCTCCGGTGCAGTACTTGCGCCACCTGCTGAGTGAAGACACGCTCGTTTACATCGTAGACCTGAGGCGTCATGACGTGCCCGGCAGTCGTATCGCCTTCCTCGCTCACCCGAAGATTGTGGAGGTCCTCCTCCGCGTACGTGCTCTCAAGCTCGTTGCGGGAGAAGTGCGCCGGTCGCTTGGACGTAGGTTCGCCCGCTGTACTGTTGTGGCGCGCAACGTCGGTCAACGAAACCACCCCCACCAGCTCCCCCTCCTGTACGACTGGGGCCCCAGAAGTGTCGTGATCGACAAGAAATTCCGCGACGCGGTCGACGTTGCGACCAGCGCGTGGAGCGGCGGCGAATTTTTTCGTCGTGCGGGTCCTCCTCGGTTACGGAACTGGAACTCGACGGGCGCCGCTTCGTGGACGCGTCCGCAACAGAATGGGCCCGTAGCTCAATGGTAGAGCGCCGACCTCATAAGTCGATGGTTGTGGGTTCGAATCCCGCCGGGCCCACCCTTCTCTTCGGCTCGCTCCCGCTCAGCACGGAAGCTGCACGCCTCAGCGCCATGCCCCGATCGATCCGACAGATCGCATGGAAGCGAGCCGAGGACGCCTCGTACACCGACGTTACCGACGCCATCGAAGAGGGGACCATAGCCGTCACGCCTCATCCGGACGAGGAGATCGATCGGCCGAAGGGCTACTCGATCACCCTCACGCTGAAGTCTGACAGCACCGCCTTTGCGGACGACCTCCAGGCGGCCCTCTTGGACATGGAGCCTGCCAAATTGACTGTACACCTCGACGGCTTTGATGAACCGGCTGAGGACGTGCCCGTCAGTGTGAGCAAGGTGCCGTATCCGGGCGATCAAAACACCGCGGAGCTGGGCGTGCCGCCCGACGGCCACGAGAAGCTCCACGAATACTACGCGTGACCCTCTGTTTAGCCTCGGCCCCTCCGCGCGGCGCTCCCCGCTCCATTCGCCGGACCCCGAAAACTACCCGTCCCGATGGGACGCCGGAGTTCCAAGAGACGGAACTGGACAGCGGCCCCCAGAAAGCGATTGAGCTGCGGTGCGACTTCTGCGGGGAAGAGTTTATGCTTGGAGTCGAGACCGGTGAGGAAAACTGAGTCCCCTCTTCGATCCCGTTCCAGTCATGCGGGTTCCCCGAACAGCAGTTGCTCCAACGCAACGACGGCGGACCCCCAATCGCGGTCCGCGGTCATGCTGGATGTCGGCACCAACCACCGATTGTACCTCGCGGGCGTGTGCCCGTCCCCCTGTCACTGCGGGGGCGGGTCGGGACCAGATTGGGTGCGCGATCGGGTTCTGGACCCGGAGGGAAGCTCGGCATTGTAAAACCACGAAAAGCCACCCGCGATCACAATAAACGCCAGAACGAGCCCGCCCATCTCTCCGAACGACGTTTCCGGGGCCCCAATCTCCGGGAGGGCGACGAGCCCGCCCACGAAGAGGACGAACGCGAAAATGATTAGCCCGAAGTACTCAACGATGAATTTCATTGGGTGGGGGTCTCAGCCTGGTCGACGAGGTCAGCGAGAATCCATAGGGACGGCACCCAAAGGCCTACGAAGATGGCGGCTTGGTCACTCCCGCTGAACCACAGGTAAATAGACAGGGCGAGGGCAAAGACGCCGGCGGCAAAGATCCAGCCTTTGCTGTTCGTCATTGAAGGGATCGGATTGCTGGAAGAAGCAATGAACACGGAGGGGTACAGCGGGATGCCCACACTGTTCTCTTGAGAACCCTCCACAAAACTGAGTGCGAGGGGGATCCGACACGAGAAGAATTGTTGCACCCACCCCACATTGTGCCCGCGAGAGTGCCGGGAGGCTACGCGTTCACCTCTGAAAGCGCCTCGTCGGCCTCAAAATGGGCAGCCCCTCCGGCCGAGGCCGCCCCGAGGCGCATGTGCATCAGGTCCCGCGCCGTCACCACGTTGGTGACCGTGCCCGCCTCTGCGTCCCAGCGCAGCTTCTGCTGATTTGCCCGCAGCGACACAAGCCCGAGCAGCATCGTCTCCGTGAGCGGTGCGGCATACTCGAAGAGAGAAGTGGCCTCCGCCTCCCCCTTGATCGCGCGGATCCAGTTCATCTCGTGGTTCTCGTTCTTGACCCACTCAAATTACTGGGAAGGCTCGTGGGGCTCTTTCGCTGCAATGACAACTGCGTCAATCTTGTGCCCCATCTCGTCAAACATCCGACGGTAGTCGGTGTAGATTTCCGCCTCCGAATGGGCGTCGAAGATCTCCGAGGAACAGTTGTGGTCGATGTCGGCGAGCGCAACGA
>PXSY01000073.1 GCA_003023125.1 Bacteroidetes bacterium QH_10_64_19 | reverse complement strand
CGACCTCCGTGACGATGGGATCCCCGAAGACGCCGTTTGCTTCCAGCTCGTCGATGAGCGTCTCGGCGGTTTCCTTCTGCTCCTCGTTGTGGTGCAGAATGATGGACCGGTACTGCGGGCCTACGTCGGCCCCCTCGCGGTTCTCGGTGGTGGGGTTGTGGATGGTGAAGAAAATCTCCAGGAGGTCGCGGTAGCCGATCACCGAAGGATCGTAGGTCAGTTGCACGACGAACGCCGCATTTTATTGAAAATCTGTCCTGATCGCCGCTCTTGCTGATGGGGTGGCGATGCGATGCTCATGTCCCTGAATCTACGTAAACTGACCTCGGCGGTGGCCGATGGGGCTCGCCTCCTAGGCCGCGGCCTGCTGGACGTGATCTATCCCCCGCGGTGTCTCGGTTGCGGGACCCGTCCCGAGTCGCCACAGCTTCCGCTTTGTCCGCGGTGTCTCCAGTCGCTCGAACGCGCCCCCGAGATGGGTGTGGCGGCCCGTCTCGATCGTCTTCCGGCGGGGGGCGGCGTGTTTGCGGGCGCGACGGCGCTGTGGGTGTTCGACAAAGGCGGAACCCTGCAGGCCGTTCAACACGCGCTGAAGTACCGAAACCGCCCGCGCTACGGGGTGCCGCTCGGACGATTGATGGGAGAGGCGTTTGCGGAGCGGTATCCGTGCCCCGACGGCGTGGTGCCGGTGCCGCTTCACCGGACCCGCCGACTCGAACGCGGCTACAACCAGAGCGCCTCGCTGGCGGAGGGCGCGGCGGACGCCCTCGGCTGTGCGTCCCGTCCCGATCTCCTGTCTCGACCGCGCGCCACGCGCTCCCAAACCGGGCTCTCTCGAGAAGAGCGCTGGCGCAACGTCCGCGACTCCTTTGCGGCGGATCCGGACTGTGCCGAGGGGCGGTGGCTCGTGGTGGACGATGTGCTCACGACCGGCTCCACGGCCGTCGCGGCGGGCGAGACGCTCGCGGAGGCGGGCGCCGACGAGCTGTTCCTCATGACGCTTGGCCTCGCGCGACGGTAGCGAGTCCGGAATTTGGAATGCGGGAGTTCAGAAGAGGAGGGAGAATACGAACTTCGAACTCCACACTCCGAACTCCTCATCTCAACTTGTCGGCGTGTTTTTTCCGGAGCTTCGCCACCTTCGGGAAAATGACGCTCTGGCAATACGGCTGGGCGGAATTGCGCTCGTAGTAATCCTGGTGCTTGTCCTCCGCGCGGTAAAAAGTGTCCAAGGGGGCGACCTCCGTGACGATGGGATCCCCGAAGACGCCGTTTGCTTCCAGCTCGTCGATGAGCGTCTCGGCGGTCTCCTTCTGCTCGTCGGTGTGGTGCAGAATGATGGACCGGTACTGCGGGCCCACGTCGGCCCCCTCACGGTTCTCAGTGGTGGGGTTGTGGATGGTGAAGAAAATCTCCAGGAGGTCGCGGTAGCCGATCACCGAAGGATCGTAGGTCAGTTGCACGACCTCGGCGTGACCGGTGGTGCCGTTGCAGACCTGTCGATAGGTGGGGCTCGGGACGTGGCCCCCGGCATATCCGGAGACCACCTCGGAGACGCCGTCC
>PXSY01000072.1 GCA_003023125.1 Bacteroidetes bacterium QH_10_64_19 | reverse complement strand
GAAAAACGCAATGTCGGTCCCCGTCGGGTACTCGCCCTGAATGTGCGACGCCGACCCGAAGACCGCCGAGCGCTCGCCCGGAGCGAGGACGGTGTCCAGCACGTGACGGTCGAGCAGCCCATCGAGGCGCGGCACGTCAGGGGCATCGGTCGGCATTGAGGGTGGCACCGCGTCGAGATCACCGCCCACGAACCGGAGCAGGTTCACGACCTCGGTGCTCGCCGGCCTACTGACGTACGACGCCAGCGCCAGCCCGTCGTCCCGAAATTCTTCGAGATGCTCGGTGTATCGGGAAATGAGCTCATCTTCAAGGCGCTCGTCGTCCATGCCCCGAATCATCCACCGGATCAGCGTCCCGTCGGCCAGGGCAACGAGGGGCCGCCCCGACACCCGAGCCGTGGTGGCTACGTCGAGAAGCTGACTCAACTCCCGTTCGTCGCGCAGGGCCGAGACTAGTTCGGTCGGAATTGTGTCGAGCGGGGCGTTGAAGCGGGCGGCCAGTGACTTCCGAAAATGAAGCGTGGGCGTCGAATCGAGATGGGGCTCCTCGGTCGTGCCGTACTGGAACGCCACCCGGCCTACGTTGAGCAGAAAGAAGGGCGGCTCGACGTGGCGGTCGGGGTAAATCTGGGATCCGTCCGTGGCCATCACCGTGATGGGCGACGGGCGCTCGGGTGCCACGTGGGTGGCGGCGGGGGGCTCGCGCATCTGGGCGACGAGGCGGCGTGGCTGCGCAGTCGCGACGGCATCCTGCACCGCCTGCCAGTGTTCGTGGCACACCTCAAGCAACGCATCCGCCCGGTCCCGTTGCGCCCCCCGACGATCCTGCTGATCGGCTTGATACTCCTCGAAGTCGGACAACTGGTCTCGGAGTTGGCGAAGGTCGAGCATAGCGGTACTGAGAATCCAACGAGAGAAGCATACTTCGACATTGTCCGCTCCATCCGGGATGTTGAGAAAAGTTCGCCGGGGTCCCGAAGCCCCGACCACACTTGCCGAGGGGGAAAAATCGCCCACACTCTCGCCCTCCGGATGGCAGAACACACCCGGTTACCGGGGCGATCCTTTCATTTAGGGACGTTCTCACGCACCGGTCATCCGTGGATGCCTCCGAGCCTCCACGCCTCCATGCCCACGCGTCCATGCCTGTACGGCGAACCCTCGGAGACGGCTCCCCTTCACGGACCGAGCGTCCTTCCGCATCAATGACTGCCTCCCTCTATGCCCGATCGATCGACCCGCGAACAGCTGGCTCTGATCGTCGACGTAGTGATGATGATCCTCATCGTCATCAACCTCACCCTCATCATCGTCGACTGGGGGTTTGCCAGCCCGTTCGTCCAGGCGCAGATGCAATCCCACGCTCCCGCGCTATACACCTGGTACGATCAGACGATCCATCAGCACTTCATTGTGTACGACCTCGCGTTCGTCGCCGTCTTCGCAGTGGAAATCCTCGTGCGCTGGGGCCTGGCCATCTACCGGCAGCGCTACCACCGCTGGTTCTTCTACCCGTTCGTGCACTGGTACGACGTGCTCGGCTGCATCCCCGTCGGGTCGCTGCGGTCGCTGCGCCTGCTCCGCCTGATCGCCATGATTCCGAAGCTGCAGCGGACGGGTCTCGTCGACCTTCGCGAGACGTATCTGTACAGGACTTTCGAGAAATACCGCGACATCATGCTCGAAGAGGTCAGCGACCGGGTGACGGTGCGCATCATCGAGGGGGTGCAGGACGAGATCCGCACCAGCCAGGAGGTCACCCGGCGCATCGGCGAGGAGGTGATTGCCCCCCAGCGAGAGGCCCTCATTGAGGCGGTCACACACCGGTTGCAGGAAGCCACTGCGGTCGCCTACGAGGACCAACAGGCGGACCCCGGCATCGGGCGCCCCGTGGCCACCCTCCTCGAAAACGCCATCAGCGACATCGTCTTCAACGTGGTCGACCAGATGGTGACCGACGTGTGCTCGTTGGAGAACGACCAGGCGATCACGCAGGTAACGTCGGTCTCGGCGGAGGCCCTGATGAGTCCAAAGTACGACCAGCGCCTCAACCAGTTGGCCCGGTCGATGGTGCTCCAGTCGCTGGATGTCATCAAGGACCACGTCCAGATTCGCCGCTGGAAAGAGCAGGACCCGCTATCTGTGTCTCCAGATTCTGCTCCCTCCCACTCCTGATCCGTGGCTGCTCTGTACCTGCACGTTCCGGCTCAACCGGTCGACGCGTCTACATTCGTGACGGCGGTGCGCCGTGAACTGGAGCACTACGCCCGCCCCCCGTTTACCGACGCGGCCGTCCGGACGCTCTACATCGGAGGCGGTCGTCCCTCTCGCCTTTCTCCTTCCGTCCTCCAATCGCTCACCGATGCCTGCCGGCGAACGCTCGGTGCGCCCCCACTCGAAGAGACAACCCTCGAACTCCATCCGTCCGACGCGTCCCCGAATGTCCTGAAGGCGCTCCCCAGACTCGGCGTTACGCGGCTGAGCATCAGAGGCCAGTCGTTCGTCGACGCAAAACTCCGCGCCCTCGGGGCTCCGTACTCCGCGGAGGACCTGCGCGACACCGTCCACCGCGTGCAGGCAGTGGGCGTCGAGAGCGTGTCCGTCGACCTCATGTTCGGCGGCCCCAACCCGTCGCTGTCGGCCTGGAAAGCCAGCCTGCAGCGGGCCGTGGACCTGCGCGTCCCCCACGTCACCCTGCACGAGCTCGGCGCCGACAGCCCCTCCCAACGCGACGATGAGGCACAGGCCGATCGCTTTGCCTTTGCCCTGGGGATTCTCAGGGCCAAGGGCTACGAGCCGTACGAGCTCACCCACTTTGCGCGCCCCGGACATCGCTCGCGCTACCAGGAGCACGTCTACGCCCACGGCAATGTCCTGGGGCTGGGTCCCGGCGCCGAAAGCTTCTGGTGGCCCGACCGCGCCGATCCGTCCTCTGCGGAGCGCTGGTCGAACGTGCCGGACGTGGCGGCGTACGTGGAGCGGCTGCGCGACGACGAGTCCCCGGTGGCGCGGCGGGAATCGCTCGATCGGACCCCCCTCGCCCGCGAGTACATTCTCCTTCGCCTCCGCACCAAAGAGGGGCTGGACCTGAATGTGCTTCACGACCGATACGACTGCCCCCTCCGCCGCGAGAAGAGCGCCACGCTGAACCGTCTCACAGCGGAGGGCCTAATCCACGACGACCCCGCCCGCATCCGCCTTACGGATCGCGGTCGCCTCCTCGCCGACGCCATCACGCAACGGCTGATACCGGAGGCGTGATGCGCGAAGCGGAGACCCGTTTCCCCGCCCTCACGTATCACGTTTCACGCATTGCGTCTTCACGCATCACGCTCCTTGCCGACGCACTTCTCCCTTTGACGCCTGGCAACAAGCCATCAGCAGCCGTTCGTCGCAATGCCTGAAGTCCGCCTCGCTGAGACCGACGACGACCTGGACGCAACCCGTCGTCTGTTTCGCGCCTACGTCGAGAGCCTGGATTTTGACCTTGACTTTCAGGACTTTGAGGCCGAGATGGACGCCCTGCCGGGGCCGTATGCTCCGCCCGACGGCGCCATTCTCCTGGCCGAGGTGGACGGCGAGGCGGTCGGCGTCGTGGCCGTGCAACCGCTCGACGATGCGGGCGCCTGCGAGATGAAACGCCTGTACGTCGATCCCGATGTTCGCCGCCAGGGCATTGGTCGGGCGCTCGCCCTCGGCATCATCGAGGCGGCACAGGACCTAGAGTACGACGTGATGCGGCTCGACACCGTCGCCTCCATGACGGCCGCCCGAAGACTCTACCGCTCCCTTGGGTTCGAGGAGCGGAGTGCTTACTACCACAACCCGCTGGACGACGCCGTGTATATGGAACGCCCGCTGTAATGCCGTTTTGAGTTCATCGTGTCGGTCCGAACACAACGAGAGCGAAGCCGGAACAAGAATTTTTTCGTGTAAACCGAAAACGTTCAGGGCTTTAAGGTTACGACATTCAGAAACCCGAGGCCGTCTGAGACAGGCAGGCCGTTTCGAAGAGACCGACACGTCCGGCAGACATCCGTACCCTTCTCGTCCGCACAACTCCGCCATGCGAATCGCCATCTTCCTGCTTCTCTCCGTGCATGGACCGCTTCTCGTCCTGGGCTGCACTGGCGATTCGAAGCAGTCTGACACCCAGGGCTTCCAGCACGAAGGAACGCTTGCCTTCCTCCAGCCGAACGGGGATACGCTCAGGGCGATTACCATCGACATTGCGGACACCGATGCCGAACGAGAGCAGGGCCTCATGCGGCAGCGCTCGCTCGGCTACGATCAGGGCATGCTCTTTATTTTCGAGACGGTGGACGAGGGCAGCATGTGGATGAAGAACACACCGCTCCCGCTCGACATCGTCTTCGTGGCCCCCGACTCGCAGGTGATCAACATTGCCCGCCAAACCACCCCGCTCTCGGAAGAGAAAATTACGCCGGCCGCCCCGCGCAAGTATGCCGTCGAGGTCCGGGCCGGCTTTGCCGACCGCTTCGGCCTCACCGACAGCACGCGCATTCGCTGGACCCGCACGCAGTAACCGTCACATCTCGCACTCGATGGTCCCTCAACCCTCCATGCGACACGCACTTGGACTCATCCTCTTGGTTGCCCCCATGCTCGTCGGCGGGCTCGGCTGCGGCCGATCGGACGACGGCTCCTCGGCGGAGGCCGACACGACCAAAACCATTCCCTTCACGAAAGAAGGGCGCCTAGCCGTCGTGCAGAACGGAGACTCGACCGTCACCCTCGACATCGAAATCGCGGACACGGACTCGGCACGGGAGCGCGGCATGATGCAGCGCGAGGGCTTCCCTAGCGACCGGAGCGGCATGCTGTTTCTCTTCGACGAGGCGCAGCCCCGCAGCTTCTGGATGTCGAACACGCCGGTGGCGCTCGACATCATCTTCGTCAGCGCGGACTCGCAGATCGTCAGCATTGCCAAGTACACGACGCCCTTCGCCAACGAGCGCTACCGCTCCGGCCAGCCCGCCCAGTACGTGTTGGAAACGCCCGCCGGATTTGCCGACTCGCACGGACTTCTAGAAGGGGATCGAATCCGGTGGCGGCGGGTGGAGTGACCAAAGAGATGGACGCTTGGAAGGGAAATTCCGCCGTCGACCGTCCGCCGACCGCGGTCTAAATCTACACCCCAAACGATTCCCCACACGCGCATTCCCGAGACGCCTGGGGATTGGAGAAATGAAAGCCATCCCCGTTGAGGCCGTCGGTAAAGTGCATTTCCGAGTCCTCCAGGTAGAGACGACTCTTCTTGTCGAGAACCACCGTGATCCCGTCATGCTCCTCTACGGTGTCCTCGTCCCGCACCGTCGTCTCCCAGCCCAGGTCGTACGTCAGCCCCGAGCACCCGCCCGGCACCACCGCCACGCGGAGGAGCGTCTCGTCAAGGTCCACATCTTTGTTGGACGCGACCGTCTCGATCTGATCAACCGCCTCGTCGGTAATTGAGATGGTCATCGCAAAAACAGGGACTCGTGGGGGGTTCGGTGCGCGTACTCCGTACCATCAGCCGAAATCGAAAGTTTCCCTCCCGCGCCCAAAGGCCCCGGCGTCCAGCCCCACAATCGCCACCTCGCACGGCGACGGATCGCCTCTTTCTGCCCCTCAGGACTCCTCCTTCAACGTGGCCGCCTGCGTGCTCGACAGCGCCGGATCGGTGGCCCCGGGTCGAATCTCCTCCCCCACCACGTACGACTCGGTGTCCTCCATGCGTGGCTGAATGACCATCTCACCCAGAAGCCCGGTCGTAAACATCTGCGCGCCGAACAAGATGAGGAGCAGTCCCAACAGCAAGAGCGGCCGGTCCTCCAGCGCGTACCCGAAGAACACCTTCTCAATCGTGAGCCACAGGTTGATGGCGAAGCCCGTCCCGAACGTGATGGTGCCCAGTCCCCCGAAGAAATGCATCGGGCGTACGGCAAACCGGGTCAGGAAGACCACCGTGATCAGGTCGAGGAAGCCCTGAATGAAGCGCTCAACCCCAAACTTGGTCTCGCCGTACTTGCGGGGGTGGTGTTGCACGGGTTTTTCGGCAACGCGGTCGTACCCGGCCCACTTGGCCAGCAGCGGGATGTAGCGGTGCAGCTCGCCGTACACGCCGACGCTCTTCACGACCTTCCGCCGGTAGATCTTGAGGCCGCAGTTGAAGTCGTGGAGCTCCAGGCCCGAAATCATGCGCGTCACCCAGTTAAAGAAGCGACTGGGGATCGTCTTGCTGAGCGGATCTTTGCGGACCTTCTTCCATCCGCTCACGAGATCGTAGTCGCCCTCCTCCAGCGTCTCCACGAGCGCCGGAATTTCGGCCGGGTCGTCCTGCAGATCGGCATCCATCGTGACCACGTACTGCCCTTGCGCGCGCTCAAAGCCGACCGACAGGGCCGCCGACTTGCCGTAGTTGCGCTGGAAGCGCAGGCCCACGACCCGCGGGTCCTCGTCGTGGAGCGCCTGCAGGGTCGCCCAGGTGTCGTCGCGCGACCCGTCGTCGATCACCCAGACCCGGAACGACAGATCCCCCTCCGCACAGGCCGACCGGATGCCGTCGACCAGTTCCGGGAGTGACGCGGCTTCCTCGTACGCCGGCACGATGATGGACACGTCCGGCCGCTCGGCGTCGGCAGCAGAATGTTCGAAGCTGGACTGTTTCACGAATGAACACCGTCCTTATGGCTGTCGCCGAAAGCCCATCCCGACGTGCTCGAAGTGCGCGTCTCCAGTCAGCACATCCCGCAGTTCCAATTCCTGCATTACGACCATCGAGGTGAGGTCGGTGAAGGAGATGTCGGGCTTGTCACTGTATCGCCGACGGAATGCAATAGCTTGGTCAAAGCGTTCGCGCCCAATCCACACGACGTTCAGAAAATCGTTGCGACGAGCAGACTCGATCCGCTGGTACCCTTCCCAGGCGTTGCTAAACGGAAGACGCTTGAATAGAAGGGTGAGTGTCTCGGTGAGCACGTAATCAGTCGTGTAAATCAAGCCGGGGTCCTGGAGAGCCTCCTGAAAGTAGGCCCTCACCTCTTCGTGCCTAGACTCCCGACGATCCCGAAGTGCGAGCCAGCCCCACGTGTCGACAAAGAGACTCATAACTCCTCCTCGTACAACGCTTCATCGATGTCTTGGGCCAAAGACCCATGTTCGACGCCCCCGATGAAGTCCAGGAGGGGATTCTCTTCTGGGTCAGGCTCCCTCTCTTCGGCGTTCGCATCTTCTCGGGATCGAAGGGACTCGACAAAGTCCAGCACTTCGCGCTGCCGGTCCTCGGGCAACGCGTCGAGGGCCTCTACAATTTTTGCTTTTGTGTCACTCATAGCCAGGGTGTCTTTACCATCCGCTCGTGACAATCTCCCATACTGGGTATTGCGTAGTGCGTAGTGAGCGGAGAGAAAGATACGCAGTACGAAATACGCTACCCCCTACGCATCAATCGTCGCGTACTTGGCGTTGCGCTCGATGAACTCGCGCCGAGGCTCCACCGAGTCGCCCATGAGCGTGGAGAAGAGCCGATCGGCCGCGGCGGCGTCCTGGATGGTCACCTGCTGAATCTTGCGCGTCTCCGGATTCATGGTGGTCGTCCAGAGCTGCTCGGGGTCCATCTCGCCAAGGCCCTTGTAGCGCTGCATGCTCGGGCTCTTGCCGTCGGTCCGCAGCTCCTGCATGCGCGTCTGCATTTCTTCGTCGGTCCAGCAGTAGATCTCCTGACTGCCGTTCTGGATGCGGTAGAGCGGCGGCAGGGCAATGTAGATGAA
>PXSY01000071.1 GCA_003023125.1 Bacteroidetes bacterium QH_10_64_19 | reverse complement strand
GAGGGCTTCTCCGGCGGGGAGAAGAAGCGGAATGAGATCTTCCAGCTCGCAATGCTGGAGCCGCGCCTCGCCATTCTCGACGAAACCGACTCGGGGCTCGACATTGATGCGCTGCAGAGCGTGGCCAACGGGGTCAACAAGCTCCGCGATGGCGACCGGGGCTTCCTGGTGATCACCCACTACGAGCGCATTCTGCAGTACATCGTCCCCGACCGCGTGCACGTCATGATGGACGGTCAGATCGCGCGCTCCGGCGACAAGGACCTCGCCGAGACGCTGGAGGAGCACGGCTACGAGTGGATCCGCGAAGAGGTCGCCGCCGCGACGGCGTAGCGCCCCTGGGATCCCCGGGCGCAACGATGCACTCGGGGCGTGCCCGAGCCTCCTCTCTGTCTCTGTTCCGCAATCCACTCCTCCACTATGACCACCGCCCTTGACACCGACGTTCGTCCCGAGGACCGCTTCGTCTCGGCCTTCGAGGTGAACCACGGCCAGGCCCTCAACGGAACCAACGCGTCGATTGCCCAGCAGCGCGAGGACGCGATCGAGCGCTTCGCCCAGCTCGGCATCCCGACCAACGAGCTGGAGGCCTGGAAGTACACGAACATCGCAAAGACCATCGACCGGCCCTACACCCTGTCGCTGGCCCCAGAGGGCCCGTCGCTCGATCCGAGTGACATCGCGCCGTTCACGATCGACGAGATGGACGCCCACCGCGTCGTGCTCGTCAACGGACACGTGGACGAGTCTCTCTCCGACATCGGCGACCTGCCGTCGGGCGTCGTGCTCGGCAGCCTCGCCCGGGCCGGCGAGGAGCACCCCGATCTCGTTGAGGAGCACTACGGCCAGTACGCCGACTTCGAAGACGAGGCGCTCACGGCCCTCAACACGGCGTTCGTGCAGGACGGGGCCTTTGTCTACGTGCCCTCCGGCACAATCGTCGAGAAGCCCATCTTTTTCCTCCACGTCACGGCCGGGACGGAGGACCTCTTTCTGCAGCCCCGCCACCTGTTCGTGGTCGAGGACGGGGCGATCGCCAAGATCGTCGAGGCCCAGCATTCCGTCACCGACGCGCAGACGTTCACGAACACGGTGAGCGAGTCCTTCGTCGGCGAGCGGGCCAACCTGGAGCACTATCTCGTGCAGGACGAGGGGCCGGACGCCTCCCAGGTCCACACCCGCGCCGGCCAGCAGGGGGACGACAGCGTGTACTCGACCAACACCATTACCTTCAGTGGGGACGTGGTGCGCAACAACGCCACGGTCGAGGTCAACGGCTCCTTCTGCGAGTCGAACCTCTACGGCCTCTGCATCGGCGAGGACGAGGTGCACGTGGACAACCACACGCAGATGAACCACGTGCAGCCGGACTGCAACAGCAACGAGCTATACAAGCACGTCCTCAACGACGAGTCGACCGCTGTCTTCAACGGCAAGGTGCTGGTGACCCGCGGCTCGCAGCGGATCGACGCCTACCAGCAGAACGACACGATCGTCCTAACGACCGACGCGAACATTTACACGAAGCCGGAGCTCGAAATCTACGCCGACGACGTGGTCTGCAGTCACGGC
>PXSY01000070.1 GCA_003023125.1 Bacteroidetes bacterium QH_10_64_19 | reverse complement strand
CTACAATCTCCGGCGACGTCACAGTTTCAGGTACGATCTTGTACTGGGTCTCCCACTGATCTCGGACCTTCTCGAACCGAGCCTCCGCATCCTTCAGATTGGCCTGCAACGTCCGAATCTGCTCCTGCTCCTCCTGTTTTTCTTCAATCTGCTCCTCCAACGACTGAAGCGTGTTCTGCTGGCGAAAATACGTTAGGTACGTCCCCACCCCGATCAAGAGGAGCAGGCACGAAATCAAAAGAATCTGGTTGGATTCAAACTCAAACATACCTCATGCCGCTATTTTCTGGGGGTGGCGGTAGCTCACCGTTGGCGGGAGCAAAGGGCCTCGCGTGCTTGCGTCCACCCGGTGGTTCTACGATCGAGTCAGGGCTCTTCGGAGGTGAGGGCTGTGCTGGAATACCTGTGGATCCACGCGTCGGCGGGCACGACCGACTTCATCTCTTCACGCGCAGTGCGGGCCGCTTCCAGCGACGCAAACCCCCCGACCCCCACCCGGTAGCGCCTGCCGTTCGGACTTGGGCGCACCGTTACCGAATGCGATCCGTCGCCCAAGCGCGCTCGGTACGTCTGGGCGGCCTCCTGCGCCAGCGAGTCCACTTCGTGGGACGTGACCACGATGGTCCACTCTGGCGCGGACGGGGACGACGGATCAGTCTCCTCCGAAGAGGACGGTTCCGCAGTCGTATCTATCTCGTTCGTTTCGGACACGTCGAGCAGCCATGCATCTTCGGGAAGTGTGCCGTCCATTTTTTTGAGAGTCGCCCGCGCAGCAGCGGACGACGAGAAATCCCCTACACTAACCCGATACCGACCCTCATCGGGATTGCGTCGGACCCGAACAGCGTGGTCCCGGCTCCCCAGTCGGTCGCGATAGCGCTGCGCCACAGTTTCGGCGGCACCGTTCCGGTCCAGAGACGCAACGACGACCGTCCAGTTTGCGTCCCCCGAGGACGTTCCGGGGGCGGCGGGGTCGACCCCGGAAGAGGGCTCCGCATTCGCCGCTCCGGAAGACGACTGCGGCGTGGATGAAGGCTGTGTCGAGGACTCGGGCGTCGCCCCGTTCAGGGCTGCTTGCGACTGTGTCGCCTCATCGACCGCGGCCAATCGCTCGCCTCGCTGCTCCCGCCAGTACTCGATCGCCTCCGGCTCTGTGGTATCGAGGGGAACGGTGAGCTCGAAGTCGTACAAAGAAACGTCCCGGGTTTCGGTGGACTCAACGCCCAGGATGTCTCCCTCCAATCGCTGCGCCAGCTGGACAATCCTTGATCGCTTCGAGGCGCGGCCTACCACTGTCACCTCGGCCTCTCCGTCCGGACTCCACTGCTCGAGCGAAAGCCCCTCCACGCGGCGCATTTCCTCCGCGATCGTGGCCAGTCCGCTGCTCCATTTGTTGCTTCCCTTGAGCAGCGCTCCCACGGCCTCATTTGCGTCCTCATACCGGGCCGCCGCGGACTGGAGACTGTCGATGCGGCGCCGCAGGGACGCCTGGTCCACCTGATTCACCTTCTGCTCCAGCTGTCGCAGCTCCGCCCGGCGCTCGCTGATGGCACTGGCGTTGGCAAAGTAGTACCAGACGAACCCGAGGGTCGTTATGGCAAGCAGCCCGAGCAGAAACGGCACCGACCACCCCACCGGCAGCCGGAAGGAGCTGGCCTTGTAGCGCTTCGCCAGCAGATTGACCGGCTGGAAGAAGGGCGCCTGGCGCGAATCATCCATCAATCGCAGGGCCGCTCCTTTCGCCGCCACGTAGCCACCTGGCCCCCTCTCCTCTCCGTTGGGCAGATGAGTGCGAACCAGCCGCATGTTTGCGCTGGCAAAATACGACTTGAAGGCGTCCGATAGCCCCTCCTCGTCGTCTTCCGCGATGAGCATGAGGTGTTGGACCTCCCCCATTCCGTACTCGTCCTGCAGGAGTAGCACCCGGCTACAGATCGTCTCGGACGCGTCGTCGACCGTAAGCTCCGGAAGATACTCCGACTGGCGAAGCGTATTTCCCTCGATGAACAGCACGAGCGTATCTTCGGGCCCCACCCGCACGAGGATGGTCTTTTCGGGGGTGCCCGCCGGAAGCTGGAGAATTGACCGGGCAAGTCCCAGGTACAGAGAGACTTCCGTGTCCAAAATCTGTGCCCGGGGCGATCGGGCTAGCGTCTGGTCCTGCATCGACGAAAGGGTCGACAGCACCGGGCCGCCCGGCCGCGCAATGAGCGCGAGCACCCGCTGACGTCCGTCCCTGGTCTGATGCATCGGGATGAAGCCGACGCGCCCATCCTCCACCCCACCCTCATACTGCTCTTCGAGCATCTCCAACAGGGTGGACCGGGACGCCGGCAGGGGAAGACCGTGTTTCCCCTCTTCCTCAACCTCGTCGTCACTCTCGTCGATCGGGAGACGAAGCTCGACCCGATCAATCTCTGAGGTGGTGCTACAAAACGCAATTTCCGGATCCTCGTAGCCCCGCTCCGCGCACTGGTTGAGCAGGTCGTCGAGCTCGTTCTGAACGTTCCGCGTGCCGCCCGAATCTCCCGGTGCTCCGAGCTCTTCTTCGCCCTCATCCAGCTCTCCGAACTCCGAGCCCATGAACATGTCCCCCCCGCCTCCTTCGTCGTCTCCGAACTGAATGGTCACATCATCGGACTCTTCTCCTTCCATCCCGGGGCTCATCTCTCCGGGCTCGTCGAAGGAAAGATCATCGTCTGCCCCCCCAGTCTCGGCCGACGAGTACTTGAACCCAACGACGGTTTCCCCCTCGCTCCGCTCCAGCAAGACGGCGTGGAGGCCATCCGCCGCCACCATAATGCCGAGTGCGTGCCTGCTCATTCGTGCGGAACTGCTGGCAGTCAGAAAAGAATTGTTATCGGTCGCCGGTCAGGAAAGAGTCGGTCATCGGTGGAAATGCCCGAGCCAATTTGATTCTTCTACACACCCGCCGCCGTTTCTCTGTTCCGGGGGTGCCTCTCCTGTGCTGGGGAAACGTGGAGGGGCGGATCGTCAAAACAAGCGACGGAGACGCTTCTTGTTATTGGCGTAGTCCATCGCGTGCTCCGGCTTAATCTTTCGCTTCCGGGCGAGACGGTACAAGTCCTGCTCCAGCGTCGTCTGGCCGTCCTGCCCGCCCTCCCACATCATCTGGTACACCTCGCCGACGTTGTCATTTTTGATCGCCGCCCGGGCCGAAGCATCAACCCGGAGCACCTCTTTCACCATCTGTCGCCCGCCGCCGATCTTCGGAAGCAGCTGCTGTGAAATGACGCATCGCAGCACATCCGCGAGTCGGTGGCGCACCCGCTGTTGCTCCTCGGGGGGCACCTCGGCCACGATCCGGTCGATGGTCTCCATGGCCGAGGAGGTGTGGAGGGTGGAAAACACCTTGTGACCGGAGTCGGTGATCTCAAGCGCCGCCTGAATGGTTTCGGGGTCGCGCATCTCCCCAATCATCACGATGTCGGGGTCCTGCCGCAGGGCCTGCGTGATGCCGGCTTTAAAGCTCTCCACGTCTTTCCCCACCTCGCGGTGACGCACGATGCACTTCTTGGGCTTGTGCATGTATTCCACCGGCTGAGCAATCACGACGATGTGGCCGGGAAAATCCTCGTTGTTGGCGTCGATGATGGCGTCGAGCGTCGTGCTCTTCCCCGAGCCCGTCACGCCCGTGATGAGGGTGAGGCCATCCCGCACGTGCCGAAACATCATCCCCCGCTGAATTTGCTTGTGGAAGCCCAGATCGTCAAGCGCAAACACTTCGTCGGTGATGGCGCGCATGTTGAGCGCGGCGTGATCGTAGTCCGAGTACGCCGTGGCCCGAAAGCGACGGGGCCGCCCGTCGTGGCTCTCCACATCGAGGCGATACGAGAAGTCGGCCGCGCCTTCCTCCAGGAGCTGTTGCGTTTGCTTCTCGTTGAGAAGGTTGAGGATGAGAATGTCCGTTTCGAAAGGCTCGTAAGTGCCCATGTCCTCCTCCCGTCGCTTGTTGCCGTCGACCCGGTACCACACGTGGCCGTCGCAGGCGCCCCCCCCCAGGTCCATGTCGCTGGCGTCGAGCTCCAGCGTGCGTTTTGCAAATCGGCGCATGCGGCCTCGGAGTGTACGCTCCTCCTCCGGAGAGAGCTCGTCCGTCTTTTCTGCCAGATACCGGAGCCGCCGTTGCCCCCGGTACGCCTCCGGGATGGAGTCGATGATGCGCTGACAGGCGTCCGGGAGAGGCGAGACCGCATCGGAGTCGGCCTGTTCGGGGTGTCCATCTCGGTCGGGGGCCGAAATCGAATCGACAGTGTTCTGGGACACGGGGTCGGTGTCGTTCGTTCGGGAAGTCCAGGCGCACTTGCATCACCGCCTGAACCAGCGCAAATTTCAGGCCGGAGCTCGTCGCAGGTCCCCGGCTCCGACGTCGACGCTGCCTCATGATAGTCCTTCACCGAATACTCACCCCTTCTCAGGAGAAATACGCGGGTCGGCCAGGACGGAGAATGGAGAACCCTCATCCACTGGTTGTCCTAGAGGCCACGGCTTTTTCAGGGGTCGGAGCGATGGTACACCGAGGTAGAGACGTCACCCTCGCACTCATCACCGGACGGGTAATGTACAGACGCAGCCTCAGATAAAGAAAAAATAAACCGAGATTTCCGCTCAGGGACAGTGCGGCCCACTGGTGCCGATCCTGCCTTACAGGCAACCTGCCCGGGAAGCCGAACTATGAAGCTGCAATCGCACGCCTCAGATCCCGACGGGTGCCCGTCGCTGGACGCACGAATCGAGCGGGGCCACGCATGATCCGCGTATGGGACGACTCGTTTCCAGAATATGTACACCGATGCGCGCGATTTCTGAAAGTAATTCTCGCGGACTGCATTTAGGGTAGTATCGTCCCAAGCAGGGTAGATTTTACATACACAGTGCGCAGCCGAAGCTCAATGTGCCCGTTGTTCAGCACCAGCCGCATCTTGGTACCGGAGCAGTCGCACCCCGGTATTTCGATTCTCCATGTAGGGTACAGTCCGAGGCAGAATTAGTACTCGCATATATTATTTGATTAACAATTTTTTATAATACGAGCGGTCAAGAGCGTTTTTCCTCCGGAAAACTCTGCTCCTACCACCAGATTTGGCTTAAGACGCATGAGAGGGTCAGTCTTAGACGTACGAAGAGGTTTCCAGAGGATCCTGCACAGGGTCGATGCAACCTAGATCATGCCCCTGCTTAACCAGAAAGCCCCCACGTGAGAAGTACAACTTTCACCTCCTGCTTCGCACACGTCCCAGCCGGTATTGCACTCTAGCCGGTGCTGGACCGACACGCAATCACCCTGATTCAGTGCTATGATTGACCGATCAACGACGGCTCTCGTCCTGCTCACGCTCGGCCTGTCTGTACTCCTCACTGGCTGCGACAGCACTTCACCGCGGGACACGACGCAGCCCAACCTCTTTGAGGCGACGAACGACCTGGAGTCGCGGATGACCACGCTCGACGACACCGTGTCGATGCAGACATTCGGATTGACCGATGGCCCGCAGTCTTCAAAGAGTGTCCAAGACCTCTCATTCACGGGGGTCGCGCAGATCGCGCCGCCGGTCGCGCCGCCGGACGACACCACGCGGGCCAGCTACCTCTCGACGGCGGGCGGACAGCTCCACGTCGGGTACAAGGCCCTCGGCCCAGCCTTCAAGGGGGGCATCGATATCCTCGATGCCAGCGACCCGACGAATATCTCAGACGTCAGTAGCCTCCGCAGCAGTGACCTCGACGTGCAAGAGGTGGTCTACGACGGCGATGAAGACGCGCTGTTCGTGGCCGCGGCTCTGAATCCCAGTTCGTATGAGGGCGACCTGCAGGGCACGCCGTCCTCTCTCATCAAGGTGACAAACCTCAGCAACCCACAGACAAAGGTTGCCGGGCTGG
>PXSY01000069.1 GCA_003023125.1 Bacteroidetes bacterium QH_10_64_19 | reverse complement strand
TGATGCCTCTCTCGTTCGGCGCGGCCGCCATCGATTTCCTCTTTCGAGCTCTATGCTCTACGGAGTGATGAGGCTTGGCGACCGGTTCGAGCGATGGGTGCACCTCTATGCAGCGCTGGAGGAGGAGGCCGAAACGGAGGGGCCGAACGGCAACCATCGGTCGCTCGACACGCTCCTGAACGAGGCCGCGGACGGGATTAAGAAGAAGGCGGCGAACGGGCCTCTTAAGGACACGGACACGTCGCAGGCGAACTCCTGACCGCGGGCGCCGATCACTCCGTCCGGGCAGTTGGCACGCCCGTGGAGACTCTCTACCACCGTCAGGGCGGCGAGCCGGGCCATCCGATCGTCCACGTCCACCCCCAACGACACGGGGTCTACGATCAGAGGATGACGCCGACGCGGATGGGGAGCACCAGAGTCGTTTTTTCTTCCCCAATAAGAAAGCCGGGATTAAACTCCGCGTAGATCGAGCTCTCGTTCAGGCGCCACGCCCGCCCGAGCCCTACGTTGAACGTGGGGCCGCTTTCCGTATCGGTGCTGCCGAAGGGCACGTAGGCGCCCCCGCCGCCGAGCACGTAGAGGTTTTGGGTGTTTGACGTCGAAAACGACACGATGGCCGACACTTGTGGATCGAGGGCGAACGCGGCGTCGTCGCGGCCCCGAAAGATGAATCCGGTAAGTCCAGAGCCCAGCGCGAGTGAAACGTCCGAGTTTAGCGCCGACGAGGCGCGGAAGTGGAGCCCCGGTCCCACGTTGCCGCTGGCCGTACTGCCAAGGACATGAAGGCCAAGGCCGAAGCGAGACGGATCGTCCTGGGCCTGTGCGGGGCCGGCAAGCCCGGCCATCAGTCCCAGTCCAACTAGGAGATACGAGAGGTGTCGCATAAAAATCAAGGAGCGTGCAGAATCAAGGGGAAAGTGGAATCGTAGCAGACGTGACATTGTCGTCACAAAACTTCGAGTAGCTGTCCGTACCGAAAGTCCGCCATTCGGAACGTACATCTCCGCGTGCCAATCATCAACTGAGGAGTGGCCTCGCGGGGATGACCCGCCGGGCCTCGTCCGATTCTCTATTCGCTCACTTTGTCCCCCATCCATGGCCGACCCCGTCCCGACCGATACGATCGCCGCTACGCCTGCGTCCGACACGTGGATGCCAGAGGCCTTTGACGCCCCAGATTATTACGACCTGGATGATCTCCTGCCCGAAGGGGCCAGGACGGTTCGGGATCAGGTCCGCGCGTTCGTGACGGACGAGGTGGTGCCCATCATTGAAGAGCACGCCCAGCGGGCCGAGTTTCCGCGGCACCTCATTCCGGCGTTCGCGAAGCACGGACTGCTGGGACCCACCCTTCCGTCCGAGTATGGCGGCGGGGGAAAAAGCAACATCGCCTACGGCCTAATGATGCACTTGCCGGCCCCGCACAGGCCCAGGGCGATCCGTCTCGCTTCGGCCTTACCGAGCCAGACGTCGGGTCGAATCCGTCGGCCCTGCAGACCCGTGCTCGACGGGACGGGGACGCCTGGGTGCTGAACGGCCACAAGCGGTGGTCCACCAACGCTACCATCGCGGATGTAGCGGTGATTTGGGCAAAAGATAGGAACGACACGATCCGGGGCTTTCTGGTGGAGACAGACCGGGAGGGTGTGTCCACGCCGTCCATCGACAATACCTGGTCGCTGCGTGCGGCGATCACGAGTGAGGTCGTCCTCGATGACGTGCGGGTGTCGGAGGCCCACCGCCTGCCGGCGGCCGAGGGGCTTGGGGCGCCGCTTTCCTGCCTCACCCAGGCCCGGTACGGCATCTGCTGGGGCACCATCGGGGCGGCCATGGCGTGCTATGATGCCGCCCGTCAGCACGCTCAGAACCGGGAGCAGTTCGGCCAGCCCATCGGGGGCTTCCAACTCATGCAGGAGCGCCTCGTGGAGATGGTACAGGAGATCACGAAGGCCCAGCTCCTGAACTGGCGCCTCGGCACCCTCAAGGATGCCGGCGACATGCGGCCCCAGCAGGTGTCTCTCGCCAAGCGCAACAACTGCGAGACGGCGCTGGAGGTGGCCCGGTCGGCGCGCCAAGTGCTGGGCGGGAACGGGGTGACCAGCATGTATCCGGTCATGCGGCACATGAATAATCTCGAGAGCGTGATCACCTACGAGGGGACTCACGAAGTGCACACTCTCGTCGTAGGAGAGGACGTGACGGGGGAGAACGCGTTTACGTAGGCGAACGCCCGATCCGACGTAGACCGAAAAACGCACGCGAGCTTGGGGACGTTTTGGAGATGCCGGTGAATGAATCTCCCACGCCCGGCTTCCCGTTACGAACATGGAACTGGCAGTTGGTTATCCCCGGCCTGGCATTGGATTTGTGCTATGCTATGGTACCGCTAAACTGCCGATTTTTGTCGCCTTCAGCGAAGATACCGTCAGTTTGTCGTCGGAATCTGATGACGGGCTGACACCCCTTTGACACGGCCTCTTCCTTTGAATAAACCACACTCCGACCGGTATGCCTACAACTAAGACGAAGGAATCCGACACTGCTCACGGCGAACCGTGGCGTCCCCAGCAAATGATTGAGGAGAATCCCATTGGGCTTGGCGAGGAGGTCGCTGAGCAACTGATTCCGAAGCTTGACGAGATCCAGTGCACGCTCTGGACGCTCTACCATCAGTACCAGAAGCACCACTGGCTCGTAGAGGGACCGCAGTTCAACGATCTCCACGTCTTTCTCGAAGAGAGCTACGAGGAGGTCCACAAATACCTCGACCGCGTGGCCGAGCGCGTCACGGCCCTCGGTGGCATCCCGACGAGTGCGCCGGACGCTCAGGCGGAGCTGTCCCATGTAGAGCACGAGCCGGAGGGCACGTACCGCATCCGGCAGATGCTTCAGCACGACCTCAACGCCGAGCGAACCCTTGCGGAGTTCCTTCGAGACACGATCTCGCAGGCGCAGGACCTCGGAGATCCGGGCACGGAGCGAGAACTGAAGAAGGTGCTGACCAAGGTGGAGGATCGAGCCCATCACCTCGATCACTTCCTGGGCGAGGACAGCCTGGAGCTTGGTCGCCCGAATGGAGATGGGTCCTAACCTGCATTCCATCTTTAATCTCGGCCCCCAGCGGCTGAAATGAGTCCTGAAGCCCGACGCCGGTCCGGCCGGTGTCGGGCTTCGCTGTGTCATCGAACCTCGGTGGGCGGAGCCAGCTCCGCGTAGCACCCTGAAGACAAAACAGATCGGTCACACAGATCTTTGGAACGACCCGCCTACAGCAGGCGTGATTATCGAGCCACGCTCGCTGGGCGAGCCGCCGCGTCTCCTCTCTTGCTGCCCGGCGCTCTTTTTGTCGCATCAGTTACTGATCTCGCCTCTATGAAGCATTTGGTTGTCGTTGAATCGCCGACGAAAGCGCGGACGATTCGCGAGTTTCTGCCGGACGGCTTTCAGGTCGAGGCTAGCATGGGACACATCCGTGACCTTCCGGCGTCGGCCGATCAAATTCCTGCGGAGCACGAGGATGAGGATTGGGCCCGGCTCGGCGTGAAGGTCACCAATGGCTTCGAGCCGCTCTACGTGGTGCCGCCGAACAAAAAAGAAGTCGTCCGCGACCTGAGGACGGCCATCGCCAACACCGATTTGCTCTACATCGCGACAGACGAAGATCGGGAGGGCGAATCCATCGGGTGGCACCTCGTGGATCTGTTGAATCCAGACGTGCCGGTCGAGCGCATGGTCTTCCATGAGATTACGGAAGATGCCATCGAGCAGGCCCTGGATGACACGCGGGATATCGACGATCATCTGGGGGAGGCACAGCAGACGCGCCGCATCCTCGATCGTCTCGTCGGCTATTCGATCTCGCCCCTGCTCTGGCGAAAAATCAAGCCGAAGCTTTCCGCAGGCCGGGTGCAGAGCGTGGCGGTGCGCCTTCTGGTGCAGAAGGAAAGAGAGCGCATCACGTTCGTGCCGGCCACGTACTGGGACCTGGAGGCCCAGCTGGCGAAGGAGGGCATCGGCATGGAAACCGAAATGACGCACCTGAACGAGGTGCGCCTCGCTGCGGGCCGCGACTTCGACGAAGACACCGGCCGTCTCAAGGAGTCGCTGACCGAGGGGGAGGACGTGGTGCTGCTCGACGAAGAGCAGGCGACGGCGCTGGCGGAGCAATTGCCGGAGACGACCTGGCGCATCGCCGACATTAAGGAGCGTACCCGCACCAAGTCGCCGTTCGCGCCCTTCATCACCTCCACGCTCCAGCAGGAGGCCAACCGGAAGCTGAACCTCTCGTCGAGCCGGACAATGAGCGTCGCCCAGTCGCTCTACGAGAATGGCTACATCACCTACATGCGCACCGACTCGACGAACCTCTCGTCCGAGGCGGTGAAGGGGGCGCGCCGCACGGTGGCCCAGCGGTATGGGGACGACTATCTGAGCGACGGGGTGCGCCAGTACAGCTCCTCGGACAGCGCCCAGGAGGCCCACGAGGCCATCCGGCCCGCCGGATCCGACATGCAAACGAAGGACGAGCTCGGCCTCAGCGGCATCGAGGCGGCGCTCTACGATCTCATCTGGAAGCGAACCCTCGCCACCCAGATGGCAGACGCGAAGGTGCGATACATCAACGTGTACTTCGACGCTGAGGTGGACGGGAATGTGGCGCGCTTCCGGGCCTCCGGCAAGCGCATCGACTTCCCCGGGTTCTTCCGGGTGCTGGTGGAGGGCAGCGACGATCCGGAGGCAGCCCTGCGGAGCCGCGAGCGTCCGCTGCCGCCGCTCGACATTGGAGAGACGTCCGCCGCGGACCCCTCGGAGGACGGATTCCACGTCCAGTCCGTCGAGCCGATTGGGCACGAGACTGAGCCGCCCTCCCGTTACACCGAAGCATCCCTGGTCGAGACGCTCGAGGACGAGGGCATTGGGCGACCCTCCACGTACGCCTCCATCATCGGCACCATCCAGAAGCGCGACTACGTGCGAAAGCAGGGCAGTGCGCTCGTGCCCACCTTCACGGCCTTCGCCACGAATAACCTCATGGAGACCCAGTTCGAACCCCTGGTCGACGTGAACTTCACGGCGGAGATGGAGGAGGTGCTCGACGACATTGCTCGGGGGCGGACAGAGCCGACCCCCTACCTGCATGGCTTCTACAAAGGGGACGAGGGCATCGAGCCGCTCGTTGAGGAGGGCCTCGACGAACTTGATCCTCAAGAGATCAGTGCGATCTCTTTTCCCGACCAGTGGGGCGACTACGTGGTGCGCGTCGGCCAGTATGGCCCGTACATAGAGGGAGAGCTGAACGGGTCCACAGTCACGGCCTCCGTCCCGGATGATCTAACGCCAGGCGAGGCCACAGAGGAGCGCCTGGAATCCATTCTGGCGGAGGCGAACAAGGGCGACCGGGTACTCGGCATCCATCCAGAGGCCAACCTGCCAGTCCTTCTCAAGTCCGGTCCGTACGGGCCGTACGTTCAGCTCGGGGACGAGGAGGAGGACGATCCGAAGCGCGTCTCCCTGCCGCCGGACGTAGAGCCGGAGGATGTCGACTTTGACCTCGGCCTTAAGATCATTAGTCTGCCCCGCACGCTGGGCGAGCATCCCGAGACCGGCAACGAGATTGAGGCCGACATTGGGCGCTACGGGCCCTACGTGCGTCACGAAGACACGTTTGCCTCGCTGCAGCAGGAGGACGACGTGCTGGAGGTGGGGCTGGAGCGGGCCGTCGAACTCATTCAGCGGAAGGAGTCCCGTAACGAGCCGGACCGGGTTCTGGGCCCCCATCCCGAGACCGAAGAGCCCGTGGAGGTGTGGAATGGCCGCTACGGGCCGTACGTCAAGCACGACGGCACCAACGCGTCCCTCAAAGACGACCAGTCCATCGACGCCGTGACGATGGATGAGGCCCTCGACCTATTGGCGGATAAGGGCGACGAAGCGACGCAGAAGGTACGGGGGTAGACGAATAAAGAAGCGAGAACGGAGCGATCCCTTGGATAGAGGGTCGTGCTGGCTGGCTCGTGGAACGTGATACGTGATGCGTGATTGCTGTCTCCCACGTTTCACGTATCACGCATCAATATTCCGGCTCGTGCTCGTCCTGCAGCGACGCTAGGATGCGCAGGTAACTTTCGTGGCGCTCCCGATGCACGTTGCCCCGCTCTACGGCCGCCTTGACGGCGCAGTTGGGCTCATGGTCGTGGGTGCAGTCGTCGAACTGGCAGGCGTTGACGTGCGGGGCGAGATCGGGAAAGTAGTGAGCAAGGTCTTTCGGGTGCACGTCCCGCACCCCAAACTCTCGGAGCCCCGGCGTGTCGATCACGTAGCCCCCATTCGACAAGGGATGAAGTTCGGCGTGGGTCGTTGTGTGCGTGCCCTTCTTCGTTTTCCGACTCACGCTTCCCGTTCGCAGGTCGAGGTCCGGCTCGAGGGCGTTCAGGAGGGTCGACTTGCCGGCCCCGGATGGGCCGGTGACGGCGTTGATCTGTCCCTCAAAGGCGTCGCAGAGCCGATCGAGGCCGTGCCCTTCTGTCGCACTGGTGGTGAGCACAGGGTAGCCGAGGTCGGCGTACCGGAGGTGAAAATCCATCACGTCCGGCTTGTTGGCCTCCGTGAGAAGATCGATCTTGTTGATGATGAGCCCTGCCGAAATGTCATGAGCGGAGGCTGCGACGAGCAGACGGTCGAGAAACCGCGGATTTAGGGCCGGGAGCCGAACGGCCTGCACGCTCCAGATGTGGTCGACGTTGGCGACCAGGATGTGCTCCTGGCCGTCCCGGGGCCCGGCCGCCCGTCGGCTAAGCTTGTTCGCACGGTCGTGGATCTCCGTGATAAAGCCGGTCTGGTCTTCCTCCGTCAGCCGGATGGTGACCCGGTCGCCCACGGCCACCGGATTGGTTACGTCCTCCTTCGTAAGGCGAAATTTGCCGCGCATTCGGGAAGGAATGGTTCGGTCGCCCACCTGCACGTCGTACCAGCTGCCGGTCGAGCTCGTCACGATCCCTTCGAGATGCGTGGGGTCGGGGTTGGCCGCTGGAGACGAGGAAGCCATGAAAGGGTAGGGGCCTGTGGGGAAACCATCTGTTCGCGCGATACGTCCACGTGATGGACCTTGACGGGTTCATGTTGAAGCAGCGTTTCAAACGAGATCGTTCCTCAAACCGCTCGTTCATATGTCCGCCGACGATTCGTACGACCAGGTGCGCCACAATTTCGAAGACCTGGAGATTGAAGAGCGCGCCCGATTTCTCATCGAAGCGTCTGCCTCGACCCTGGCGAAGGGAGTTGAACAGGTCGGCCACGTGCTGGCCGAGTGGCTCTGAGACGTGATCCGGCAT
>PXSY01000068.1 GCA_003023125.1 Bacteroidetes bacterium QH_10_64_19 | reverse complement strand
CCAGCAGAGCCACCCGGGCCCACTCCGCACGCCAACAGGCAATCGTCCTGACACGCACCGGAACCGGATGACACTCCGGGGTCAACTTCGTTATCTTGGCGGGCCCGCATCGCGCTCATAAAATCGCTCCGCCGCCCATGACGCCTTCTGAGCGCTGGCCCGCCATTCTGCTGCAACTAGCCCCGGACGCCTGGACACGCGCCACGGATTTGGCCCGTGCCCTCGGCGTCAGCGAGCGCACCGTGTACCGCGACGTGCGGGCGATGGTGGAGGCCGGCATCCCGCTGCAGGGCGTGCCGGGCAAGGGCTATCGACTGCCGGAATCGTACCTGCTCAGCCCCATCCGACTGACGACGGACGAGGCCATCATGCTCGTCCTGGGAAGCGCCTACGCCGCCCGGAACGTTGGCGGTCGCTACCGGGCCGCCGCCCGAGCGGCCCAGCGCAAACTCGAGGGGGTGCTGTCCCCCGAAGATCGAGAGCGGGCCCTCTCCCTCCAGGGCAGCGTGCCGCTGGTCTCGCCCAGCGTCTACGGGGACTCGGCCGAAGATGGACTCCTGCGCCGGGCCCGGCACGCGCTCGTGGAAGAGCGGACCCTGGTGGCCACGGTGGCCGCTCCGGACGGTGAGCCCTCCCGCCGAACGATCGACCCGTACGGCCTCGTCCAGCAGGGGACCACCTGGCACATCGTGGGGCATGGGCACAAGCGCGGCCGTGTGGTACATCTGCGCCTGCCAAACGTGGAGGCCCTCGACCTGACAGAGGAGACGTTTGAGCGCCCGCCCAGCTACGGCACTCCGTCCGACGGCCCTTCGACACCGCCGCAGCGCCAGGTTCGAGTGGTGTTTTCGGCGGACGTGGCCTCCTCCGTGCAGGTGCCTCCCATTCTAGAGATCGATCAGCGCGAGACGCTTTCCGATGGCCGCCTGCTCCTCACCCTGAACGTGGATGACGAGCGCGAGGCGATGCCCTGGCTACTGAGTTGGGGCGCCTACGCGCAGGTCCTGGACCCGCGCGCCCTCCGGGAGCGCATCGCCACCGAGGCACAGGCCGTGGCCGACCAGTACGAGTCGGTGCCCACCTTGCTCGACTGAAGCCCCCACAGTTGCCTCACCGGTCCCACCACACTCCTGCGCCCATACCTCCACGCTCTCTTGTCCTCGCGCTTCCCGACTGACACCCTTCGCACTCCGGCCGGACCGCTGGCGTACACCGACATCGGCGCCGGCCCGCCCATGGTTTTCCTCCACGGCAACCCCACGAGTGCGCGCCTGTACCGCCATCTTCTTCCCGGGTTAGCGCCGGATCATCGGTGCATCGCCCCCGACTACCTCGGCTTCGGCCGGTCGGCGGCCCCACAGGAATTTTCGTACCGCCCTCCCGCCCACGCCACGCTCGTGGAGACGCTCCTCCGCACGCTGGACGTGTCGGACGTCACGCTCGTGCTCCACGACTGGGGCGGGCCCATCGGCCTGACCTACGCCCTCCGCCACCCCGACACCGTGGAGCGCCTCATTCTCATGAACACCTGGGCGTGGCCGCTCACCCATCGCCCAGTGCTCCAGGCCGCAAGTCGCCTCCTCGCCACCCCAATGGGCCGCATCGCCGTCGAGCGCTTCAACGCGTTCGCTCGCCTCGTCATGCCCGCCACGACCGGATCCGCCAGCCCCCTCCGGCCGGACTGGATCCAGACCTACGCCGCCGCCCTGGATACACCGACGCGCCGGTTCGCCTGTTGGGTCTTTGCCCGCGCCCTTCGTAAAGAAACGCAGTGGCTCCGGGCGCTGTGGACCCGTCGGCAACGACTTCGGGACCACCCCGCGCTGCTATGCTGGGGCATGGACGACCCCGCGTTCGGCCACGAGCGCTGCCTCCAGCGCTGGCAGCGTCTCTTCAAGAACGTCCACGTTCGCCGATTCCCCACCACCGGTCACTACGTGCCCGAGGAAAAAGGCGCGGCCCTCCTTAAGCCCGTCCGACAATTCCTGCAGTCCACTCCGGGCTAACCGCTCCTCCCCGACCAGTCCGCTGTCGGGGGCTTCCCTACGAGGCCTCCACTCGGGACGTGGGCATCTCCTCGATGTCGGGAAGATCCACCGTGAAGACGCTCCCCTCGCCCTTGGTGCTCTCTACCTCGATCGACCCCTCAAGAAGTTGCACCATGTGTTTCGTCAGGGTGAGCCCCAGTCCCGTCCCCTCAAACTCTCGCGTCCACCCTTCCGACTCTTGCTTGAACGGTTCGAACAGATCCGGCCGGAATTCTGGAGCGATGCCCACTCCGGTATCCTGCACCACCATCCGAATGCCGGAATCGGTGGGCGTCGTCTCCACCCCAACTCGTCCCTCATCGGTGAACTTGATGGCGTTCTGAATGAGATTGTTCAGGATGCGGTATAGGAGCGACCGGTCCGTTCTGAGGGTGCACGTTTCGGGGACGTCCACGTCAACGGTGATCGCGTCGCCGATCTTCTGGTCGTGCCAATTGAGGACCTCCTGAATCACATCTGCCACCGTAACTTCCTGCACGCTCACGCTGATCGTGCCCGCCTCGATCTGCGACATGTCGAGGACCAACTGCAAGGTCTCCGACAACCGCTTTCCACTTTCGCAGATTTGGGACGCAAACGTCTGGTGCGGTTCGTCCGCCTCTTTCATGATGAGCTCCGCGTAGCCTGTGATGCTCGTAATTGGCGTGCGGAACTCGTGACTCATATTGCTCAGCAGATTCGACTTGAGCTTCGACATCTGCTCGGCCTCCTCCTTAGCCCGAAGGATTTCCGTTTCCCATTCCTTTCGCTTCGTGATGTCACGCACCGCGCAGACGTGTACGACCTCCCCCTCCGCCGTTGCCGTCCGGTCTTCAATCTCCACCAGGGTCGTCTGCCCATTCTCGTGGACCAGTTCCGCCTCTGTGGCCCCGTCGGCGTCCGAATCTGTGTCCTGTGTGCCCACAGCGCCCTTGCCCGGCAGCACCCTGGCGACATTTCGTCCGATTAAGTCCTCCCGCCCCATCCCCACCATGTCGGCCAGGGCCGCGTTGACGTCTATGATCTCGCCATCGGCCTCGTGAAGGGCAATGCCCTCGGTCGTGACCTCGGCCAGCCGCTGGAACCGAGCCCGGCTCTCGGCAAGCTCCTGGGTGCGACGCCGAACCGCCGTCCGGAGCATGAACACGGCCACCACGGCGATCAGCCCCCCGCCAGCGAGCACGTAGAGCGCCATTCGAACAACGGGAGACATTCCTCCGCTGAGGACCAGGTCGTCCTGTGTGCGGGGCTCGATCTGATAGTAGCTCGTGTAGGGAGCATCGAAATCGTGTTGCCCCAGCACGCCCGTCACCTCCACCTCGTCTCCCTCCTCGAAACGGTCGAGTTGAAACCGCCCCAGGTGGCGATTTGCCACGAAAGCCACCAGTCGGGCGGAGGTCTCGCCCTCCCGGTCAACCAGGTACACGTAGTCGCCGCCCTCGTTGGACCCTTTCGTGACGAGGCAGGCCCGCACCCGCACGAGTTGCCCCTCGTACCGCTCCGCCGCCGCGGCAGTAACCGTCAGCGGGACGGGCATAGGCACCTGCGAGGACCCATCGACGACTCGATAATCGAGGCCCTGAAGCTGTGTGAGGCCATATGCCTGGTCGATGACTCCGCGAACACGAACGCTGTCGCCCCGCTGGAGCGTCGGGCCGTCCGGCAGAAGCGCGTGTATTCCAGCCGTGCGGTCCTGGAGAACGATGAGGTTCGTCATCGGCACCGTGAGACGCCCCCGTGCGGCCGTCGCTCGTCCCGCGACCGTGACGGTGTCGCCCTCCCGATCGGGACGCATGTCTCCATCCGCGTCCCGTCGGACGTCGGTGATGGATTCGGCACGTCCCAGCTGGAGGGTGTCCGCCGCGATGGACCGAGCCGTACTCTCGAGAGGCGCAAGGGCCAAAAGCACGCCCGCAATCCCCAGCACTAACAGCACCCGGTCGGGCGCATGGGAAGGACTTGTCACATCGGAGTGTAGGACGGTTTGCGCCAAGATTGAGGTCAGCTCCGGTCAGTTCGGATGCTCACGTGAAGGGCGGCGATCGGTCCTTTCCTCCTGTGACCTCGGGCCCAAGTTTCCGCTACGCACGCCGAGGATAGGCCGAATTGAGTCTGAGGAACGATCAACAATCCACAAGAATTTTGGGGCGAGGGTACAGTCGCGTACCGGAGCCGCGCAGATACAGTTTCCATGCCCCCTCCCGGCATTCCCGAAAATCGCCCCCTGGAGGCGATGGCCTGTGTATATTCTTGGACTGGGTCTGCGGTACGCCAACGCTCTCATGCGCCCTCTGCCAAGCGCTGTCGGGGCAGAATCGAACGCCGGGACCACTGAGCCTTCGCCCGGCCCATCCTGAGTGTTTACACACGACCCCCCTTCTTCGGTCGCTGCGCAACAGGAACGGGGCCGGTTCATATGTTTGAAGCTACATTGGATCCCAGGTTTTCCACCGCGCCTATGCCCCCGATCGTATTCGTCCTAATTTTCGCGATTCCAATCCTGGGCATCCTGCTGGCCGGGTACAGAGAGTGGCTTGACTACAGGGCCCAGCACCAGACCCTGGGGCCAACCGCCGAGGAGTTGAAAGAGCGCTTCCAGTCTCTTCACGAGCGGATCGACGATCTCGAACGGGAGCGGGACGCGCTCCAGAAGCGCGTGCAGAACCTCGAAACCATTGTGACCAGTGAGGCCTGGATCGCCGACCACGACGACGCGACCGCGTTGGCTGAACTCACGCTTCCTCCCGACCGCGAGTCCGAATCACAGAGCGAGACAGAGCACTCCGCCAAGATCGCCCGGCGCCTGCGGAGCGAGTAAATCCGGTCTGCTCCGGACGCGTCCCGGAAAATCCGGTGAAGCGATTGTGGTTTGTCGCGTCGCACGTCTACCTTGGAATCCGTTCTTTCACACACGCCGCGGGTTCTCGCACCGGCGCCAGCTGGGCGAGATGAAAAGGGAACGCCAGTGATTCCATTTTGGATTTTCGATTGGGGATTTTAGATCTCATAATCCCCAGCCCAAAAATCGTCAATCCAGAATTGGGAGAGTCTGGGGCTGTCCCCGCAACTGTAACTCGGACGAGGGATGCGTGCCGGCAGCGGCTCGCCACTCCCCGGCCAAGTGGTCCTGAATGCATTCGGGCTGGCTGGTCGAGGGGGAAGGCGACTCGTTGCGTGCATCCGCCGCTGATGAATCACGGCGACTCCACTGTGATTCTCAGGTCCGATGAGCCAGGAGACCTGCCCGCGCGTGCTGAGGAGCCGACTGCTGTCGGCTTCGCTCATCGCCAAGAACCTCCGGGACCAGAGGTTTGTGGCGCGCCTGGCTCCAGCCTCCTCGGGGGAGGAATACCTGTCCCGTCCCTGAGGCCGTTTGCGCTCGGGAACAACCGACGTGTACGCGGAGCAGCCGCCCAAACCTCATCAGAGGTGAGGGCTTTTTCTATGGATGCTCCGTCCCTTTTCCGTCTTTGTCTCTGCGCGGCGCTGCTGTTCGCCGTCGATGGCCTCGTCGGCTCGGCCTCCGCACAGCCCCTCTCCGCCGACTTCGCTGCGGTGGACACCACCGACATGCAGTGGAAGACGACACTGCCGCCGCTCACCGTCACGGCCACCCGCCTCCCGGCGTCCCCGGCACAGGCCCCGGCCCGCGTGACGGTGATCGACTCTACAGCCCTCCGCACCACCGCGGCGACCTCTGTCGCCGGCTTCCTTGAGGACCGAGCTGGGGTTCACGTGCGTCGCTACGGGACGGGCGGACTCGCCACTCCGTCTCTCCGCGGCACCGGCGCGTCCCAGACGGCCGTTCTGCTCGACGGACAGCGCATCACGGACCCTCAGATCGGGCATCTCGACCTGTCCCTTCTGCCCACGGTCCTGCTCCAGTCGGCCCGGGTGATGCACGGCCCCGCCTCGCCCCTCCACGGCT
>PXSY01000066.1 GCA_003023125.1 Bacteroidetes bacterium QH_10_64_19 | reverse complement strand
GAGGCCAGACCGACCGTGGGTGGCAATGGTGATTAGATCCACCTCATGCTCCTGGGTGTAATCCAGAATGGTCGAGGGCGCATATCCCAGGTTGGCCTGCACCACCACGTGCTCGTACCCAATCTCGGTCCGGGCGAGGTCGGCCAGATTCGCTTCCACCCGGCCAATGACCTGCGGGCCCGGAAGATTGGCCGGCTCGATGCCGTAAGCGGAGGGATACACCACCTCCTCTACGGCGTGGAGCAACGTGATCTGCGCCCCATGGGTCAGGGCCAATTGCTTGGCGTGGCGCAAGGCGTTCAGGGAGGCATCCGAGAAGTCAATCGGCACCAGAATGTTGCGGACCACCCAGGCCGGGGTACTGTCGTCTTCGTCTCGCACCGTAAGGACCGGACACGGCGCCGTCCGCAGGACTTCTTCGGCTACGCTCCCGATGAGAAGACGCCGGAGCCCCCGCCGTCCGTGAGTGCCCGCTACGACGAGATCCATGTCGTGCTCGTCGGCGTAAGAGACGATGGTTTCGGGGGCCGAGTCTCCTTTTCTCTGCTCCTGTACCACCGACAGTGTGTCCAGATCCACGTGCTGCGGCGGCTCCCCGTCGTCCATCAGCAGACGAGTGAGGGCGTCCTGCGACAGCGGGCGCGACTGGGAGCCATCCGCATCAACCGCCTCCGGTTCCTGGACGCTGAGCACGTGGAGCTCTGCCTCGTGCCACGACGCGAGCGCCACCGCGTACGGAAAGGCCCGCTCGGCCCCGGATGAAAAGTCGGTCGGCCACAGAATGCGGCGAATGGAGAGCATATCAGTTCAAGGTCGTTGGCGGATCTCGGCAAGCTGTCTGGGGGACTGTGCACCGCCTCGCCCTCGTGCTCCAAACAGCCGGACACTTCCCAACCCACGCAGACATTTTTGACGCCGTTTCTAGGGTCTGAGGCGCCTGTGGACGTCCATTGGGCGCACCTCAACTCGAACTGCTCTTTCACACAGTGCCCAAACTTAACGACCCAGCCTCAGAATGTGAACCCGGACGCGTCCCGGAGACCACCGTCCCTGCTCCCCTTGAGCACACCGCGCCCGCCCCCTGAATGCCGGGGCATCTCGAAGCTGAACGAGGCGTTTCCAAGACAATTCCTGTAGTCGAACTGCCCATGTGCCGAACCAGTTTAAGCTTTGTCCATAAAGGAGGAACTTTCACGAATATGGAGTATATCTTGGGCTAGTGGTGACCGTTCGCGATGCCGACCATTAACTCAGTCCCCGACATGCGTGGAGTTAGCTTCAAGCCCCAGGACGCCGACGACTTTTCGACCGGCGAAATCAAATCGTACGGCGGCATCTACGCCGCGACGGCCGAGGACTTTGCCGGCGCCTTCGAGATGAACTCCGACGATTTCATCGACATCGTCCAGACCTCCGACGTGGAGCCCCTCACCGAAGTGGGCGACGACACCGAACCGGGCAAGTATAGCCTTTCCTTCGAGCAGGAGGAGTTTGAGAAGTTGAAAGACCTCCTGCTGGAGGACAACGAAGAACGCTGAACACACCTCCGCCCCGCCTCCGGACGCCCACCTCAGGTCCCCCCTGCTCCGACCGCCGCCGGAGCCATTGGGATCGGGGGGGGCTTTTATTTTGCGGGACGCACCGCTTTCACTCATTCGCGCCTCCCGTCCGTCCCGACCGCCGCGAGAACGGACTTCGAGAGCCTCCCTCCCCGCCCGGCACCTACATCCAACGCTCAACCCCCAACGCACAACTCTGAACGCTCAACATCTCACGCACAACGCATAACGCCCAACCCTCAGCGCCTGACGCTCAACGCCTGCTCAGACGCTTCCACCTGCGTGAGCACCAGCACGGCCCCGGCAGCCGCGCACACACTTCCCACGACGAAGGGCACGACAAATCCGAACTGTACGAAGAACCCGGCTACGAGCTGACCCGCTGAGATGCCGAGTCCGAACGACACGGTGAGGACCGCGAGTTGCGCCCCGGACTGTCCCTCCTCCGTGTGATCCCCCGCCAGCGCGAGGGCCGGCGCAAACACCAGCGCCCCAGCGACGCCCTGCAGCACCCGCATCCCAATCATCTGCCAGGGAGACTGCACCAGTCCCTGCAGTAAAGTAGTTGGGATGAGGGCCAGGAGCCCAATCAGGATGAACGGCTTGCGCCCGAGCCGATCGCTGGCCCGTCCCACGATGGGCTGAACCGCCGCCAGGGCCGCGATCAAGGCCACAAACTCCACGGCAAACAGGAACGGCCCCTGTCCCAGCCGCGCATTCACTTCCGGCTCGATGGCCGACAACAGGGCCATGCACGCGGCCATCACGAGGGTGGCCAGTCCGAGCGCAAAGATAGTGTCCAGCTTCCAGCCGGTGCCGGACCGGTCCCAGATGCGAATGGCCAGTCGGCGGGGCGCAGCGTCTGTGGCCTCGGGATCCTGCACAAGCAGCCCGACGAGCCCGGTTCCCAGAAACGCCGTGCCCGCAGCGATGCCAAACGTTGCCTCGAACCCGGTAATCTGCATCCCTCCGGGAAGCACAAACGGCCCCATTTCGAGAAGAATGCTCGCCAGGATCGGACCCGCGCCGAAGCCAATGAGCCGGAAGGAGTTGTAGATCCCCATGTTGCCCCCTCGGCTCCCTGAATCACTCATCTCGTTCACGATCGCGAGGCTCGCCGTAATCGTGAACGCCGCGGCGAGCCCCTGCAGGATGCGGAGCACGAAGAGGTGCCAGTAGACGGTTGCCACCGTGAACGCGAGGTTGATGGCCCCGAGCACGACGAGCCCCCCAATCACAAAAATCTTCCGGCGCCCCATCCGGTCCGACAGCCGCCCGGCCAGGGGCTGCGCGATGCTGCTCGCAATGCCGAAGAGCGCCAGCACCACACCCGCCACCATGGACGCCGGGATGCCAAACACACTGCCGCCCACCGCGTCGCTGGCGACATAGAGCGGCAGGACGATGATGAGAAACGAGTTCCCCACCGCATCGGCCATGCGGGCCACGGCGAGCGCGAGCACACGGCGATCAACGCCAAGCAGTGAGGTTGAAGCGGAGGACTCCGGATCCATGTTCGAATTGAAAGCGCGAAAAGGGACGGGGCGATGTGAGACTGGAGCCCGCCAACTGCTCCAGAGGGTCCCCCAGCTGCGAAATGAGTGCCGACCGGAACGGTCTACGAATGGACCTGCTTCAGAGCACGGCGCTGCGCGTTGAGGGTCTCGTCGAGCTCCCAGTCGCCGTGACAGGTGCCGAAGAACATGGCCTCGAACTGCGAGGGGGGAAGGTAAATGCCCTCCTCCAGCATCGCGTGGAAGTAGGATGCGTACAGGTCGGTGTCAGACGATTGGGCCGTGTCCTGATCCACCACGCGCTGGTCGGTGAAAAAGAGACTGCCCATGGCCCCCACCTGATGAGTGGTGTAATCGAGGCCCAGCGCGTCGAGGTTATGCTTCGTCCCCTCCTGAAGGGCCTCCGCGTAGTCTTCCAGCTCTCGGTAAATGCGATCCTTCTCCGCCGCGATCTTTGAGAGAATGGCGTGCCCGGCGCGCATGGCCAACGGGTTTCCACTGAGCGTGCCGGCCTGGTAGACCGGACCGGTGGGTGAGACGTAATCCATGATCTCTTGTCGCCCGCCGTACGCCCCGACCGGTAGCCCCCCCCCAATGATCTTCCCCAGGCAGGTCAGGTCCGGCGTCCCCCCGTAGCGCTCCTGCACCCCGCCGGGCGCCACGCGGAAGCCGGTCATCACTTCGTCGAAGACGAGAACGATGTCGTGAGCGTCGCAGAGCTCCCGGAGCCCTTCCAGGAATCCTGGCTCCGGCGGAATGCACCCCATGTTGCCCGCGATCGGCTCCACGACAATGCAGGCAACCTCGCCCTGATTGGCTTCCACGAGGCGCTGCACGTGGTCGATGTCGTTGTACTGGGCCAGGAGCGTGTCTTTCGCGTTTCCCTTCGTCACGCCCGGCGAGTCGGGCTCGCTGAGCGTCATGGCCCCGCTCCCCGCGGCAATGAGGAAGAAATCGCCGTGGCCGTGGTAGTTGCCCTCGAACTTGATGATTTTGTCGCGCCCCGTGTAGCCGCGGGCCAGCCGGGCGGCGCTCATCGTGGCCTCCGTGCCGGAGTTGACCATCCGCACCTTCTCGACGGAGGGAACGAGGTCGCAGACCAGTTCCGCCACGTCAATCTCGATCCTCGTCGGGGCGCCGAACGACGTCGACGCCTCGGCCTGTTCCTGCACGGCCTCCACCACGTCCGGGTGGGCGTGGCCGAAGATCATGGGGCCCCAGGAGCCCACGTAGTCGAGATACTCGTTGCCGTCGGCGTCTTTCAGGTACGCCCCTCTAGCCTCTTCGATAAAGAGAGGCGTGCCGCCCACGCTGTCGAAGGCGCGAGCAGGGGAGTTGACGCCGCCAGGGATGGTGTGCTGAGCGCGCTCGTAGAACCGCCGACTGGTCTGGAGATCGAGATCAGAGGGAGCAACGTCCATGGGCAAAGCGAGGGGTCACTGACACGGACAGCGATCGCGCCCGGGGAGGGCGCGGGAGTCACGTCGACCCCGCCCGCTCGACGCGGCGATACAGCGTGTGGATGCGTTGCTCGCCGTTTTCGTCGACGCGAGATGGGGCTCGAGATTCCACGAAGTCTGTATCGAGAGTCTCGGCCTCAAGGTCCGTAGAGTGGACGCGTATTCCATTATCGTCGCGTCCCTGCGCCGCCTTAGACGCCGTCGACGCGTCCGATTCCCCCGGCGCCGCCGGAGCCATGAGATACGTCCATCCGCCGGGCGAAACAAGGCCGTGTACCGCTCGCAGCAGCGCCTCCAGTTGCGTCGGCGAGTCCACGAGGGCCTCCGTCCGGTCGACAATCACCCAGTCGAACGTCTCGTCCAGGGCGGGGAGGGCCTCCAGTGAGCGCTGCTGCACGCAGGACGTGGCGGTCTCGTCGTCCACCAGGTCACGGACGGCGGCCCGTGTGGTCTGCACCGCGTCGGGCCGGGGGTCGCAGGCATGCACCGGAAAGCCGAGCCGGAGGAGTGCCTCGGTGTGGCGGCCCGTTCCACAGCCCACGTGCAGCATGGAATTCGACACCGGGACGGACGCGAGGGTTCGAAGCAGACGGTCGGACAACGAATCAGCCATCGTTGATGCGCGCATTGACGACGGAGAATTGCGTGCGTAACGCGGACAAGGCCTGCGCCCCGGGGGACACTACGAGCCCCCGTCCGACACCGATTCCGAGCCCTGGGGGACCGAAGGGTCCGAACGCGTCGACGAGGGATCGGACGGGGCGTCCGGCTCAGCCGACCGGTCGGGCAGGGTCCAGCGCCGGGCTCCCTGCCCGGATCCGCACTCCGAACAGGACGACGACTGCCCGTTCAGGCCATGCCGCGGGCGTTGGTGATACGGGCGGAGGGGATAGCCCTGCGACTGCCCATCGCCCCCGAACCGGAGCTGGTTCACATCGACCGGCAGATCGAGCTGCGCGATAGTGGCCTCGCCCAGCGCCTCAATGAAGAGCGGGTGCGTGTTGAGGCCGGCGGTCACCTCAAAATGATCGATGCCCTTTGCCTCCGCCCGTGCACGCACGGAGATGTCGAGGTCGTAGCTGGTGTTGACGTGGTCCGTCACAAAGCTAATCGGGACAACCAGCACCGACCGATGGCCCCGCTCCGCAAGGGTTTCAATCGTGTCCGGCGTAGACGGCGAAAGCCAGCTGCTCGGCCCCATCACGCTCTGAAACGTCGTGTGGAAGGGCTGGTCTCGATTTCGGTGCCGCATAACCTGCTCCACCGTCGAGTGCACGTGGCAGCAGTACGGATCGCCCCGCTGCCCCCGCGCCCCGAATACGGTGTCATGGGCACTAAAAACAAGCACGACCTCACTGCGGACGGTGCGCGGAAAGCGCTGAAGGGCCTGGTCAACCCGCTCCGAGACCGCCTGGACGTATTTCGGATTGGCGGCGTACTCGGGCACCACCGTCGTGGGCCAGGACGCCCGCTCG
>PXSY01000065.1:6140-7998 GCA_003023125.1 Bacteroidetes bacterium QH_10_64_19 | reverse complement strand
GCCTACCTCACCCAGAGCGGTCAGCTGCACGGGGAGGCGATGGCGATGGCCTACGGTAAGATCTACACGTTCGGCCCCACGTTCCGCGCCGAAAAGTCGGCCACCCGGCGCCACCTCACCGAGTTCTGGATGATCGAGCCGGAGATGGCGTTCTACGACCTGGAGATGAACGCGCAGCTCGCGGAGGACTTCGTGACCCACATCGTGCAGGCGGTCCTTGAGGACTGTGAGCAGGAGCTGGAGGTCCTGGACCGAGACACGTCCGTTCTGGAACAGGTGGAGACGCCGTTTCCCCGCATCAGCTACGACGAGGCGGTGGAGCTGCTGCGGAGCGACGACACGGCGGAGATGATCGACGAGCGCATCGAGACTCTGAAAGAAGAAAAGACCGAGCTCCTGGAAGAGAAGGAGGAAAACCAGAAGCGCCGCGGGCAGGCTAAGAAACACGTGAAGCGCAAGATCGACGCCCGCGAGATCGAGATCAACAAGCGGGTCGACGAGATCGAGGAGGCCCTTCGCAACCTGCCGGACTGGAAGGCGTCGGCCCAGACGTTTGAGTAACCTGCCGGACTGGAAGGCGTCGGCCCAGACGTTTGAGTGGGGCGAGGACTTTGGGGGCGACGACGAGACGGTGCTCACCTGGCACTTCGACCGTCCTGTCATCATCCATCGCTTCCCGGCCGAGATTAAGGCCTTCTACATGAAGCGGGATCCGGACGACGATCGTCTGGCGATGGGCATCGACGTGCTCGCGCCGGAGGGCTACGGCGAGATCATCGGCGGAGGGGAGCGGGCGACCGATCTCGACTTCCTGAAAGAGCAGATCGAGGCGCATGACCTGCCGGAGGAGGTCTTCGACTGGTACCTCGACCTGCGCACGTTCGGCTCGGTGCCCCACAGCGGCTTCGGGCTGGGGCTGGAGCGGACCATCTCCTGGATCTGCGGCCGCGACCACGTCCGGGAGACGATTCCCTTCCCGCGGACGATCGCGCGTCTGCATCCCTAGCGGACCGGGCGGCCGACGTGTTACCTGACCCTTGGGAAAAAGCGGCTTGAGGAGTACGTTTCAATATGTCAAGATGTCAATATGTCGAGATTTTCGGTTCGTCCCATGCGGTCCACATTCAAAGTCGCCCTCCTTTCTATTGGAGTCCTCTTTGGAATCTGGAGTGCGCGCCCGGCCCCCGCGCAGGTATTTCAGACCGCCTACGACTTTCAGACGATTCAGCCCCATCCGTACGTTCACGCCCTGGGCAATGCCACCGTGGCGGCCCGGGGCTATCCGGGGGCCATCGGCGTCAATCCGGCGACCATCGGCACAGAGGGAGCCGTCCGGATTGGGAGCAACGTCAATCTGAGCGACGCCCCTCTGTACAGCTCCCCGGGGATCTCGACGCCATTTACAGACTACTGGATCACCGCCCCCTCGGCCACGGTGAAGATGGGTCGTTGGGCCGCAGGCGTCCAAATCAAGCATTTTTCTCGAGGTAGCATAGAGGTCCGAGATCCATTTGGGGGGACGCTGCGCACAATTGATATCTTCGAACAGTCCATCAAGCTCGCCGGTGCCTACGACGTGACTTCCAGCGTCACCGTGGGGGGAGGAGTAAATCTCATTCGGAGTCGTGGGAGGTACCAATACGAGGAGGGGGTCAAAACGCAATTAACGGTCGATTTGGGGGTGCATTATCAGACGAAAGCGGAGCCGGGCTTCGTCACGCTTCGCCCGTCGCTCGGACTCTCGATCACCGATTTCGGCGGGAATGTTTCGGTTCAGAGGCAGCCCGGTGACCTTGCTGCCCCGACGACGATCAGGAGCGGTGGGACCCTTCAGATCACCTCCCAATCCAGGCAGTTT
>PXSY01000065.1:0-6015 GCA_003023125.1 Bacteroidetes bacterium QH_10_64_19 | reverse complement strand
GAGATGAGCGTCCTCGATATCTTGTCTCTCCGCCTCGGCCGCTTTCACGAGAGCGACGACAACGGAGGACGGCAGTACACCGCGCTCGGATTGGGGCTCGACGCGTACTACGTCTCGCTCGGCGCCTCGTGGACGCTCGGAGACGAGCGATTCCAGCAGTATTCCTACGGCCGCCTCACGGTGCGTATTCCCCTCTCCGACAGCCCCCGAAACTTCTGGCCGGCCCTTCTCGGAAACGACAGATAATCCCGCAGGAGCGCATACGAATCGACGCGGGGCCTCCGTTTGTTGACCGACGTCACCACCGAATCATTTCACAGCGTACCCCTCAGCGAACCATGTCTCGACGATCCCAACTCCTTTCCTTCGCCGCCCTTTCGATGCTTCTCGCTGTCTTTGCCGTCGCTCCCGCCGCCGCGCAGGACGACGACCGGTCGACTGTGACCGTCAGCGGGGAGGGCACCGTCACCACCCAGCCCGACCAGGCCGTCGTCCGGTTTGGGGTGGTCATCCGGGCGCCGACGGCCCAGGAGGCCCGCACCCAAAACGCCACGGCGGCCAAAAACGCGATGAACGCGGTGCGCAATCTCGACATCCCCGACGAAAAGATGCGGATGGAGAGCCTCCGCCTCCAGCCGCGGTACGAATACAACGACGAGGAGAACCGACGTGAACTCGTGGGCTACGAGGCCACCCGCCAGGTGGTCGTCGAGCTCAATCGGCTAGAAGTCCTTCCCCAGCTCGTGGCCGACGTCGTGGAGAGCGGCGCGAACGAGCTCGATGGCATCAGCTACCAGCTGAGCGATCGGTCGCAGTTTCGCAACGAGGCGCTGCGCAAGGCCGCTCAGGCGGCGCGGGAGAAGGCCCATCTCCTGAGCGAAACGCTCGACGCGGAACTCGGACCGGTCCGGACGATCAATGAGCAGAACTTTGACTTCGTTCGCCCCCGGCCACAAGCCGCTCGGATGGGAATGGCAAAGACGGCCGATGATGCGCAGGCGGAACCGGAAGCGTATGCGGCGGGCGAAATTGAGGTGTCGGCTCAGGTGCAGGTCGTCTTTGATCTCGTCACGAGGCCGGACCAGTAGGCATCCGTTCGCCGAGCCAGGTGGTTAAATCGTCGAGCACTTGGTCCTGCTCGGGCTCGTTGAAGGTTTCGTGGTAGAGCCCGTCGTAGAGCCGCAGCGTCTTGTCCGTGGCCGCGGCCCGTTCGTACAGCCGTTTGCTCCAGGTCGGCGAGGCAAGCGGGTCGGCCGTTCCGTGAAACACCAAAAACGGCGTCTCCAACTCGTGCAGTCGACCCTGCGCCTCGTTGCCGGCCCGCAGTAGTTCAGCGCCCGTCCGCGCCAGGGTGCGGCCGTGGTAGTTGAGCGGATCGTTCCGGGCTTCTTCGAGGACCGCCGGGTCGCGCGAGATCGCGCCCTGGGGCGACCGCACCGTTGGCAGGGTGGGAACGAAGCGGCCCAGTACGTGGGCCATTTTCTGGAGAAGGGGAGCAAGATCGGGATTGACGTCGATCGCGGGGGCGCTCAGCAGGAGGCCGCGCAGCGACGGAGATCGGGTCAAGGCGTATAGCAGCGCGATGAGCCCGCCCATGCTGTGCCCGAAGAGGAAGACCGGGACATCCGGGGTGCGGTCCTGTACGTGTTGACCCACCAGCGACAGGTCCTCCAGATATTGGTCGAACCGATCGACGTAGGCGCGGCGCCCCTCCGAACGGCCGTATCCGCGCTGGTCGTACGCGTACACCGCAGCCCCTTGGTCAACGAAGGCCTGGGCCACGTGGTCGTACCGCCCGCAGTGTTCGGCGTAGCCGTGGACCAGCAGGATGATGGCCGTGGGGGCGGGGTCCGGCGTCCAATGCTGGGTGTGCAGCGTGAGGCCGTCGGGGGTAACGATGGAGTCGGTGCCGGTGGGCGGAAAGGGCGTCCGGGACATCTGGGAAAAGGGGGAAGGACAGTTCGGCCCCACAGTAAATGGGCAGCAAGATGTGGGCAGCAAGCTGTTTGTTTGCCCGCCCGCGTCATTCTTCACTGCGATGCCCGGTCCTCAATGCGGCGGCTCTTCAATGCGGCGGCGCGCTCCGGATCGGGCGTCGTCATGAAGCACTTGAAGGGACTGCGGGGAGGACCGTCGAAACTGGATGTTGCACCGATTCAACGACCGGGGGCTTTCGGAGAGGCCTACCCGTAGATGTCGTTGAGCACATCGGCCAGCCGCACACCGGCCTGCGCGAGGCGCTGCTTCAGGGTGCCGAAGTTCTCGTACGTGTACTCGTAGCCGATTTCGTGATCTTGCGGGAGGTCGTACACCTGCTCGCGGAGGTCCATCGACTCGCGGGCCCATGCCTCGGGCGACGCATCGGCCCAGTCCTCAAGCTGCGCGTCGTCAATCGTCTCCGTCGAGAAACGGGCCAGTTCGGTGAAGCTGAGCTGTTTCTGGTCGATCATGCCGCTGTCCCACACGCGGTGTAGGTCGGAGGGCTCGTCAAACCAGACGACCGTCACCTCATTGCCGCCCCGGTCCTCGCCGGTGCCCACGTGGAGCGGCTGGTGGAGGTCGGCCACTAGGTGGACCAGGAAGCGGACGTACTCACGCTCCCGCTCGACAGAGAGGGTGTCAGCCTGCAGGGCGCCGATGATTTCGCGGGTCTTGCCCAGCGCGTCGCCGTCCGGGTTCTTGTCCGTCTCGGCGTAGCGCATGCCGTCGGGGATGGTGACCCAGTGCCATGTGCTGGTGTAGTCGTAGGCGTCGTCGGATCGGATCTCGTCCATCCAGGTGGAGGCCTGCGCCAGCGACTCCCCATCCAGCAGCTCGCTGAGGCGCTCTTGCGCCTCGGGGTTCAGACGCTGCTGGGCGATGTAGCCGACGGCGCGGTGGCCGACCTGTCCCCAGCCGAAGGCGTCCGGGGTGAGGAAGAGGGCGAGGACGAGAAGGAGAGAAAGCTTTCTCATCTGGATCATTATATTCGACGCAAATCAGGAGTTGAGAGCGAGAAGTAGCATGGCCGCAGCGAGCCGACCAAACGCGTGAACCAGCAATCCTTGGTACCAACGCACCTTCGAGGCTCGTTGGATGCCGGTTTTCTCACCGGTCCAGTTAAACAGCGACTCGATGGGCTGCCGGATGCGGCTTACGGCCTCGGAAAACAGCTTATCGGCGGCCGAGAGCGTCGTCTTGCCCATTGGTTTTCTTGACTGGGGTCAGCAGGTCGGGATCCTGCTCATCGGTGAGCCGGTCTTTGAGGAGGTTTTCGCGGCGCCACGGTCACAACCATGAAGGAGCGAAATTCATCCTTCCATAAACACACATCTCGCATCCGGGTGCGGAACGGTGGATGCAGAGTCCCTGCGGTGTACTCACAAGAGAAGGCTCCCCCATACGATGAGCATGAGTGCAGACCCGACGAGAACCCAGCGGTTTGAGGGGTGGGTCCACTGTCCCGTCCGATGCACCCCGTAGAGAGCGGCGGGCCAGAAGACGATGACGAGCAGCAGGAGCGTGCCCGGACGCTCATACCAGGGCTCTCCGGTTGCCTCCGAGAGCTGGACTTCGGTCAGCGTCTCCCCGCAGACCGGACAATAGTCGTCGGAGGCCTCGCGGTGCGCACCGCACGACGGACATCGCTCCATGGGGGGATGTCGTTTTCGAATCAAAACGTCGGCAGGGATTCAGGAGCGGGGCCTCAGTCGAGCCTGGCGCGCCTATCCGTCACTCTGCGAACGTTTTCCGCTGAACGTTGGGTCGCATGTCAATCCTGTGAGCTGGGATCTCGGAACTGCGCTCCCTTCGGAAAGACGACTGACCGCGGTCGGCGCACGTAAAGGCAGCGCGTCCGCGGCCAACACACACTGTTGGAGTGCGGACCGAAAGCTAGACGGTTTTGGAGAAGTCGCCGTCCCGAAGAACTGAGGCCCGGCGTGGCCGAAGGATTTACTGTCCGAAGGTCTGGTTCCGTTTCTCCATGGCCTGCTTGGCGTTTCGCTGCAGCCACTGCCCGAGCTGCATGGCGTGCTCTGGGGTCATGACGAGAGAGGCCTGCACCTCGCGGGTCAGCTCCCCGCGGGTGACCTGCTCGCTCCGTTCACTAAGGTTTACCTGCCCGGTCTCGTCGATCTGGTGGCTCACGTGGTGCGGAATGCTCGCCCGTTCCACGTAGAGGTTGGCAACAACAGACGCGCCGTCGGGCGTCGGGCCGCCGTGGGCACCGGTGGCGGTCAGGGTGCGGACCTCGTCGGAATCTTCGTAGACGAAGGTAATCTCGTTCTGAGAACCGTCGGGCATGGCAATGGGCCGTGGTCGGAAAAAGGATGTCGACGGGGCGACGATCTGCCCGCAAGAGCAAGATGCCGTCCGAACGCAACGTTAGTTCTCGGGCACCTGGATCTCGAAGGGCGCGCGCACCTCGGCCCAGTGGAGCACACATGTGCCCGAGGTATCCGTGACCTCCTCGAACAAGAAGGTCATCATCTCACGCGACGGGGCCGACTCCGGTGTGACCTCCACCCGCAGGGCGTCTTCACTCTGGTCATAATTGGTCCCCCACTGGTCGGCAATATTGTTAAAAATGAGGGTCCAGGTCCCTTCCCCAGGGATGGTGTAGAGCGAATAGGTGCCGGCAGAGAGAGGCTCGCCCTCAATGGTGACGTCTGAGGAGACCGAAAAGGTCGTTGCTTCGTTGGCGCCGGTGCGCCACACCTCGTCGTAGCTTACCAGTTCCCCAAAAATGGTGCGTCCGTTGACCTGGGGCCGACCATACGTGATGCGCACCTCGGTTGTCCCGATGGTTTGGGAGACCGCTGCGTTCGGGCTCACGCGCGGCTCATCATTGCCCCGCTCCTGAGCCGTAGCAGGCGTGATGGAGGCGAGGACGAGAACCAGAACCGAGAGGGCGATGCTCAGGGAGCGAAGAAGGGGCGAAGACACGGTACAAGGAGCGTATTGGGAAACAGAGAATGACGGTCGTATAGAGGGGGAGCAGCGTGACAGCGGCTTGGCGGGAGGCACACTGCCCTCAAACTACATACAGGGCCCTCATTCAGGCGGAGGCGAGACTATTCAATTTCCGGGGAGCCCGGACCTGCGATGCCCCCCTCTCGGGTCTCGTACCATTCGACTTCCAATTCAAGGCTGACTTCCGAGGAGCCACGATCGTTCGACTCTCGTTCAAGATCGATCTCGAACTCGACGTGCTCCGGAACCTGAACCGTCGTGGACTGATCGGCGGCCGAGAAGTCGATCTCGCCGTTCTCGTCCAACTTGTCCGCGACTGTGCGCAAATACGTGGCAACATCTGCGCGGGACATGTCTTGCTCGAACTCAAACATAGTATCGTCGGGCATGAGTGTTGGTGGTATGGAGTGGTCGGGAAACGCTGTGAGATGACAATACACGTACATGAGTCCGATGCGTCCGTTCATTCCGCAACGATGAAAATTCGGGGGGATTCCAGATTTGGGCGATGATACGGGAGCGGTGTTCGGGGGAGTAGGGGGCCACGCCCATTCTTGTGGTCGGGAGAGAAACGCTCTGGGGGAGGGACCACGTTTTCACGTTCGATTGCAGCGGCCTGCTGGACTCTTTCTGCTTCGCTGTTTATCATCTTCTGCGCAACAGGATGGTCTTATTAAGGTCGCGTCCTTCTTCTACCATATTCGACTACTGGCCAATGAGCACTCTCGAAGGCCCCCTGCTCTGGTCTGTGTATTCGTCCCTGGGGGTGCTCGGAATTTCCATTGTGGCCGGGCTTCTGCGTGTGCTATGGGGCCCGAACCTGTCCGATCGTGTGATTGCCCTCGATCTGGTGGCCTTCCTCGCGATGGGGTTTTTGGCCACGTATGCGGTCCTCGCCGAGGAGGAAACGTTTATCGACGTGGCCCTCGTACTGGGGGTCCTGGCCTTTCTGGGCACCGTGGCCGTAGCCCGATACATTGAGCGTGTTCGTTCCGGAGAAGCCTTTGTGGATCCATGACCGACATTCTCGCCGCTCTCCTGATGATCGGAGGGACGTTCCTG
>PXSY01000064.1 GCA_003023125.1 Bacteroidetes bacterium QH_10_64_19 | reverse complement strand
GGTGGCTGTGCCGCCCACCGGGAAACGGACGGGGGACGTGTCGGCCGAGCCGCCCGAGAAATCGCTGGAAGCAGTGCTCCACGGGTCGAAGCTGCCGTCTGCAACGAAGGTCCATGCAGGAGTGGGCTGGTACGAGATGCCGAGTCGAGCCTGCAAGGGCAGGGTGACATCGCCGCGCCGGCTGGAAAGGGTGTCCCGCGCGAGGTCTTCATTGAGGGTGCGGAACCGGACCCCGGAAAGCGAGGTCGGAAGGGTGACGGCGGCCCCGATGGAAAGCGCGTCGTCCGCGAAGACATCGGCGAGGGCAAGGTGGCTCCCAATCGTGGTGGTCAGGCCGGAGAGCTGCACCCCGTCCGACACCAGGACATTGCGAAGCGTCTGGGCGTTTTCCCATGTGGTCCGTCGCCGACTTTCAATGACGCCGAAGAGCAGGTCGGCCGTCGCCCCCACGCGCAACACCTCGTTGATCCGGTAGCCCAGGCCGCCACGCAGGCGATGAAGCCCCCCCGATCCCTCAAAGTTGACCCGGTACGCGGCCTCAGTGTTTTGTTGAGGGCCAACGTTTACCTGACCCCTCTGGACGGCGCTGTAGTTGGACTGCGAGTATGGCTGAAAGGAAAGTCCAACCCCTAGTTTGCGCTCATACAGCGGAAAGTTAAACTGAACAGCCTGAACATTGCCCGAGGACAACTGTCCGGAGTCCCCACTGCCATCGGAAGTGACCACGGACTGTGCGACGGCCCCACCGGACAAACGGGTAAACACTTGGTCGCTCCACAGGGCCGGGTTACTATCCGGATTGTAGTTCAGGGTACGGAGTGCAAACCCACCGCCCCCGAGGGCCTGACTCTGGGAAGAGGAGAACTCGGTCAGCGTCCCGAGTCCGAACCGGGAGTAGATGGTTCCCTCGCCGTTGGACTGTGCCTGGGCAGGGGGAACGGTCAGCAAAAGCCCCCCGAAGAGGAGCACGCCGGCCACGAAAAACTGCTGTACACCCTGTACCTGCATAATGTCGTCGCAAATCGTACGAAAGGACTTAGCCATCAAACTAGAGCGGCGTCACGGTCAGTGTAGCCCGGGGCGGTCCCGGATCCTCGCCCTCCGTGGCAACGAGGATCGGAAGGGTGGTCGGCAGTCCGGGCTGAATCGTGGATCGGGGGTTTCCAGAGGTGCTTTCCCGATCGGCGATAAAGAGCCGAACGTCCTCGAACACGGGAGACTGGTCGTTCCGAGTGCGCTGGAATGACTGATCAAAGGTTGGGAAGGCGACCTCGTTGGATACGACGGCGGCGCCGGGAGCCGCCGACGGAGCGACGGGGAGCGCACACTCGCGTCCGTCCTCAGAGAAGACTTCGGGCCCCTTTCGGGAGGGGACGCACGAAGTCAGACGTGTCTGTCGGCGAAGAAATGGTCGCGGCTTCCATCTCATCCGTGTCCACCGGGACGAAGATTTGAGCCCGGTTGAGAGGGTCGGTGGCGAGAGTGTCGAGAGGAGACTCGTCGAAGTTCCACCTCACTTCGAGCCCAGTGCCCACGCCGTCCTGTAGCAACCGATGAGACGTAGTGTCCGGCGGGGATGCCGGAGGCCCTGTTTGTTCGACGTGCGTGAACACCTTAAGGGCATTGTAATCTGCCGTCGTGCTGTCCCCTCGGTGTGTGAGGCGGAGAGAGGCAGATCCGGCCGAGAAGCCGATGACGGCATCCTCGGAACTGCCCGCCGTGAGTTTGAATCCGAAAAATGCAAAACCGGCCCATTCGTCGCGAACGAGCCAACGGGGAAGCTGGTGTCGGCCCGCGCACGATCCATTTCCGCGTTTTCCTCCAGTTCGCGCACCTCGATGTCGACACTGGAGGTCGTGTCGCCGTGGACATAGGTGGGATTGAGCTGAAGCTCGGCGGCAATCGAATCAGGGTCGGCGGAGGAGATCCGGTCCGGAAGCGAGCTGGGAGGAGATACGTCCATATATCCCTCAGCTTCAGTCGCGCTCCCCCCAGTAAGAGGATCATCGACACGGCCGACGAGGAAGCGCCACGTTGGGGCGGAGCCTCCGAGGGACGGGGTCAGGTCACGCCCAGTCTGGGGGACTAGGCGCGTCGTGTCCAGTTCAGGATTTATGTTGAACGTAACGGGCTGTCCGCCCTCCAACGAGTCCGAGCCCGGGCCTACCCCCAACCCCACGTCCGACGAGTCGCCGCAGCTGGAGAAGAGGAGCGCAATGCCGCTGAGGAAAACGGCAAAGACCCAGAAAGACCTCACAGACATCGTCAACACAGACGGAAACAGCCGATTCATGAACAGATCGGGACGAGGATGAACCTGTCAGGATACCACAGGTCGGGGCAAGACAGCATCAGGGAGGCGACGCAGGAGAGGGGTATTCAAGCCCGACCCAAAATCGATCCGGGATGGACCCAGGGCACCGTTTCAATCGGGTCCGTGAATGCCGCCTGCGAGGGGGGTGTTTCTGCCTGGATGACGGCTAGGCGGGGACTTCACTGAGCATTTGATCGTACAATGAGACGGCCTGGTCGGTTCGTGGGCCGGTCTCGTCGCTAAATATCGGGGTTCCGTCCTCGGCCGAGGTCTCCGGAGGGAGGATTGCTTCGTCCGCGTGAGCATGGCCGATGTCCGACAGGGTAGAGCCGATGGTGCCGTCCAGAGAAAGGTTCATGCGGTCGGCAAAGCCGGAGGGGACAGGGACGCCGGGGGGCTGGCCGTCCGGGGTGAAGACGGATTTAGTGGCTCCCAGCAGGTCGTCGTCCGCGAAGGTGGTGGCCAGGAGAGGCGGGGTAAAGCTGCTCATCCAGCCGAACGAGTGGACTAGATCGGGGCCCCAGCGAAGTTCCCGAATGGTTTCAAGGACGGATCGGTTGAAGAAAAGAGCCTGGCTCAGGGTCTCGTCCGCAGCGTCGCCGTTTTGAGCGGTGGCCTGGTCGTCTTGTCCGAAGTACCCGTCGTGATCCATGAAGTACACCTGGAGCTGCGCGTCGGGCACTGAGGCAACCTTCACTGCGACCGACTTCGTTTCCGTCCCCATAGGGACATCTGTGTCAGAGAGACGAATCACTTCGTGCAGGTTGTGCTTCCGCTCGTTGATGTTGCCGTAGCAGGGCATCATGATTCGCACTTCAAAGTCGCCGGCGTCCTGCACCTGTTCGGGAAGTGAGCGGGTCAGGGGAGCCAGCGGCGATTGCTCCGTAAACGGGCTCAGGGCACCGGCGACGTAGAGAAGACGATTCGAAGACGACATGGGGACGGCTCGGGTTAGTGAAATAGCACTGGTGGGGAGAGCGACTGCGGCAGGCGAGGGACAGATGATTCAACACCTGCGACTGGGACCGAAGCGTTATGGGAAGACGAC
>PXSY01000063.1 GCA_003023125.1 Bacteroidetes bacterium QH_10_64_19 | reverse complement strand
TGCTCAGCCTCTTCTCTATCTTTTACTTCCATCTCAAAATCAGTCTCCATAATTCTAGGTATGATCATTAATAGAATTTGCTCAACGTAAAGTCCTGAGTTGAACAGAAAGTTCCCCATCCCTCCACCTTCATATGATGTATACACCTATTATCTTCAAACTAAACACGATCGATCCAATGCCCGATACGTCTTCAAAACCGACACTGTAGACTCGGTGCAGAACTACGTTCCGATATTCAACACGTATCCGTGCTCGATCTCTCCCGCCTTTTGCCCATCGATGAACACGGTGGATCGTAAATGTTCGACTTGATCAAACCGTTCTTCGACTTCACAGAACGTGATGGTAGCGTCGGGAAATGCCGCCGATAGTTCCCGGCACGGCTCCTCTAAGCTCACGCTGTCTTCCAGCGCGCTCGCCACGGCGAACCGCAACGCCGGCAACGCATCGTCGTCTTTCGGGTCCTCCATCGGCCTTCGCTCAAACCCATGCTCCTGGAGAGTGGGGTGCGCGGAGACCGCGTCGGGATCGTTAGGGTTCGACACGAGCAGGTACGTTACGAGGGTGGCCATTGGTGTTGCTGCAGAAGATCTTTTCGAGGGAGACGCTGATTGCTGCCGCAGCGGGATGAGCCGTTCGCTGAACGGGTAAATTCGCTTCAAGCCTCAGTGCGCACCGCGGTCCCGCGAGGTCCGCTCCCCGTCCGGACGGAGGTCGACGACGCGGGCGGAGGGAACGTGCCGACGATGGACGAGGGCCTCGAGATGCAGCCACGCGGTGGTTGCATCAAGAATTGCACTGTCACTTGTCACGACCGGGGCCGTCACGTCGCACAGCGTCGCGTCGACGTCGTCTTCCTGCACCAGACGCCACGCCAGCCCTCTCTCCGACGCCACGTGCCGGAGCCTCGCCCTTACGCGCCCCACGTTCGAGACCGAGTCATCGAGGTGCCAGGTGATGGCCTCAAGATTGAGAGCACTCACGGTGTCTGCGAGGAGCGCGAGCGCAGGGTCCGTCTGCTGAACAATCCGGTACGTCCCCTTCAGCGGATCCACGTCCCGGTACGCCGTGTCGCGCCCCACAAACAGGTACGCCCCGCCGAGGGCTGCCTCGACGGTAATGAGCACGTTGAAGGCGTCGACGTGAAGCTCCCGGCCCGCTACTGCCGCCGGCGAACAGCGCGCCCGAAGGCGATGTGCACGCCGGGCGTCGCGGCAGGCGGACCGGGCAACCGCATTTCGCTGCCGACGCTTCAACTGATACCGATCACCGACGAGCTTCTGTGTGCTCCCGCCGCTGTATCCTCGACTCCGAAGCCACGACAGATCCCGGACGGCGGCCCGAAGCCGCTCGTACTGATCGGGGCCAAATTGCTCAGGGTCTTCGGGGTGAGGGCCACGATTGGACGGCATCGCTGCGTCGCACTCAGGGACGTGGGGACAGCAACTCGGAGGCGACAGAGGGGTCACGTCCGCTTCCGGGCGAGGTCTTGCCTTCGAGCGGTTTCGGACACGGCGGCGGCGACTCGGTTGACCACTTCTTTGTCGAACACGCTGGGGATAACGTAATCCGGCGTCAGACTTTGGTCGTCGATCGTGCCGGCAATCGCCTCGGCCGCCGCGATTTTCATTTCGCTCGTGATGTCCGAGGTGCGACACTGGAGGAGGCCTTTGAATAGCCCCGGGAAGCACAGAACATTGTTGATCTGATTGGGGTAGTCGCTCCGCCCCGTCGCCATCACGGCCACGTGTGGATAGGCCACTTCCGGCATAATCTCGGGGCGCGGGTTGGCCATCGCGAAGACGATGGGATCGCGGGCCATGCGCTTCAGATCGTCGACTCCGATCACGTCTGGACCGCTGAGTCCAATGAAGACATCGGCCCCCTCCACGGCATCCGACAACGTGTCTCCCGCCACTGTGGGATTTGTCAGCTCGACATATCGCTCTTTCGCATCACTGAGGGGGTCTCGCTCCGAGGTAACGGGTCCCTCCCGATCCACTCCAATGACGTCTTCAACGCCCATTTCCAGAAGCATCTCGGTGACGGCCGTCCCTGCTGCCCCGATTCCCACCATCACCACCGTGATGTCGCTGAGCGCCTTGTCTACGATCTTGAGCGCGTTCAGGAGGGCCGCAACCGTGACCACGGCCGTGCCGTGCTGATCGTCGTGGAAGACGGGAATGTCCAGCTCTTCCTTCAGCCGCTCCTCAATGACAAAGCACCGCGGGGCCGCGATGTCCTCCAGGTTAATGCCTCCGAACACCGGGGCCAGGCGCCGCACCGTGTCGACAATCTCGTCGACATCGGTCGTATCGAGACAGATCGGAAATCCGTTTACGTCCGCAAACTCCTTGAGAAGCTGTGCCTTCCCCTCCATCACCGGAATGGCCGCTTCCGCGCCGATGTCCCCAAGCCCCAGCACGGCCGTCCCGTCCGATACGACGCCCACGGTATTGTTCTTGATGGTGAGTCGGTGCGCATCCTCAGGGGTCTCCTGGACCGCCTCGCACACCCGCGCCACCCCGGGCGTGTACGCCATAGACAACTGGTCGCGGGTCCGGAGGGGAGACTTGCTTTCAATCTCCAGCTTGCCCCCAAGGTGCAGGAGGAAGGTGCGGTCGGACACGTTTACGATCTCCACCCCATCGATCCCGCGCACCTCTTGTAGAATCGACTGCGCGTGGTCGTCGCTCCGGGTGTTGATCGTGATGTCGCGGGTCAACTCTTCTTTCTCGGCCCGCACGATGTCGATTGCCCCGATGTTGCCCCCCTTTTCTCCGATGACGGATGTCACCTTTGCGAGCATGCCGGGCCGATTGGCGATGTCAACTCGAACGGTAATGGAGTTGCTGGCACTCGGGCTGTATTCCGGGTTGTCTTCCATAACTGGTGGGAACGCTGGGAGAAGTCGTGGTGATCGTGAAGTGGTGCAGGGCCGAAGACCGTACGTCGAAGACAGGCACGGTCGGCCTCCGGCAAAGAGACGTTTAATGCAAAAGGGACGGCCTCCCGCAGGGGAAGCCGTCCCTCAAGTGCAAGGCAAGCCACAGTCCCTTACGAGAACGTGGATGTTAGCTGCTCACGGAGCCGGTCTCGTCCAGCTCATCGAGCGCCTCGGAAATTTCCTCGGCGTATGCCGGTCCGATGCCGTTCAGTTCCGTGAGATCATCCAGGTCGCGAAGCTCCGCGATGCTGTCGACCCCGGCACTTTCGAGGCGGGATGCGCGGGGGAAGTCCTCCGGAAGGCCCGGCGTTTCGTCGGACGCGGCCTCTTCGTCGGACGACTCGTCCTCTTCCGCTGCCGTATCCGAGGCATCGTCGGTCTCGTCGGAGGCCTCGGCGTCGTCCGCCGTGTCCGCCGTTTCTTCGGCCGCCTCGGGCTGCTCCTGCTCTTCGTCCTCAGCAGCATCCGTCGTCTCGTCGGCGGACGTGCCCGCCTCTTCGGCGGCCTCTTGCCGCTCGGTCTCCTCCATCTCGCGACGGAGGTCGGCCAGGCCGGAGAGCTCGCCGAGCGTGGTGGGGCCAGTGGTCGGCTCCTCCGGTTCTGGTTCCTCTTCTTCCTGCTGGAAGTCGCGAACCGCCTCTTCCTGCTCGCGCTTCTCTTCGCGGGCCTCGCGCCGCTCTTCGTTCTCTTCCTCCTCGCGCTCGGCCTTTTCCTTCGCCGTTTCGCTGAGGACGATGTCTTTCTGGTCCTTGTCGAACCGGATGACGCGGAGATCAAGCTCGTCGCCCTCGTGGTAGTGGTTCTTGAAGGCTTTCGGCCCCTGCTTGAGCTCACTGCCCGGCACAAAGGCTTCCACGTCGAGCGGAAGCTGCACGACGAGGCCCTTGTCCTCCACGCGGACGACCTCGCCGGTCGTGTCGTTGCCTTCCTCGTAAGCATCGGCAAACTGATCCCACGGATTGGTCTTGACCTGCTTGTGGCCGAGGGAAATCCGTCGACGCTCCTCGTCGATGTTGAGAATCACCACGTCGAGCTCTTGCCCCTCGTCGACCATGTCGCCCGGGTGGCGAATCTTCTTGGTCCAGGACAGGTCCGAGACGTGCACGAGGCCATCGATGCCGGGCTCGATCTCGACGAAGACGCCGAAGTTGGTGATGTTGCGAACCGTCCCCGTGAGCACGGTGCCCGCCGGGTACCGATCGCTGATGCCCTCCCAGGGATCGGGCTCCAGCTGCTTCATGCCCAGGGAGATCTTCCGGTCGTCCTCATCAATGTTGAGGATCTTAACGTCGACGACCTGCCCCAGCGACACCATCTGGCTGGGGTGTTCGATGTGACGCGTCCACGACATCTCGCTGATGTGGACGAGTCCCTCGATCCCCTTCTCGATTTCAACAAAGGCCCCGTAGTTGGTGATGGACACCACCTTTCCCTCTACGGTATCGCCCTCTCCGTACTGGTCCCCAATCTTGTCCCAGGGGTGGTCCTGAAGCTGCTTCAGCCCCAGGGAAATGCGCTGTCGGTCCTCCTCATAGTCGAGAACGACCACTTCGAGCTCCTGGTCGAGCTCCACCACTTCGCTGGGGTGGGAAACGCGGCCCCACGACAGATCCGTGATGTGAAGAAGCCCGTCGACGCCGCCGAGGTCGATGAAGACGCCGAAGTCAACGATGTTCTTGACCGTGCCCTCAAGCACCTGCCCAACTTCGAGCTGCTCGAGGATCTCCTGCCGCTGCTCTTCGAGCTCGTGCTCGATAAGCTCGCGGTGGGAGACGACGATGTTCTCATTCTCCGGATTCAGCTTGACGATCTTGAACTCCATGCGCGTCTCGAGATACGACTCGAAGTCGCGCACCGGACGGACGTCGATCTGCGATCCGGGCAGGAAGGCCTCCATGCCGTCGAAGAGCTCCACGATCATACCGCCCTTAATCCGGCGGATGATGGTGCCCTCAACCACTTCTTCGCTCTCGTAGATCTCTTCAACTCGCTGCCAGCGCCGAACCTTGTCGGCCTGTTCCTTCGAGAGCACGAGCTGGCCGTCCTGATCTTCCTTCCGTTCCAGGTATACCTCGACGGTGTCGCCGGGGCGAATGTCTTCGCCCTCAAACTCGTCGCGCGGGACGATACCGTCGCTCTTGTACCCGATGTCGATGACCACGTAGTCCTCGTTGACCTGGAGCACGCGGCCCTCCACGATGTCCTGCTCCCGGACATCGATGGCCGTTTCATCGACGACCTCGCGGAACTGATCGTATACCGGGTCGTCGGTGTGCGACTGGTCGTCCGTTTCGATCTCGTCGAGGCTGACCGACTGCCCGTACGTCTCGCCGGTAAACCCCTGGGCCTCCTCGGTCCGCTCGAGCTCTTCGGACGACACGGTCCGCGTCGGCTCCTCGAAATCAGACACGTCGACGGTGGTGTGGTCGCCGGACGGAATGTCAATATCCTCGGAGGCCTCTTCGACGGCCTCTTCGAGAATGCGACTCACGAAGCCGGGTTCTTCCGGGGGGGGCGGCCTTTCTTCTTCGTCTTCCTCCACAGGCGCGCTGCCCTCGTCATCAGGGTCCGGGGCCTCGCGGTCGGCCTGCTCATCTGCGGGCTCGTCCGGAGAGGCAGGGGGAGGTGCTGAGTCCTCCGCACGGTCTTCCGCCGGAGCCTCCGTCGCCGCTGTCGCCTCAGGGGAAGCGGCGGCAGTCTCCACGGCGGGATCTTCGGAAGCGTCGTTTCCGGAAGAGGCTTCCGCCTCATCCGCAGAAGGGGATTGAGAATCTTGTGCGTCCGTCGATTCGTCCTTTGGTGCAACTTGTTCTTGTTCTGCCATATACGATTGAGCGGGTTTGCGACGCGCTGGACAACTCAGTAGTCCAGTAGCGGCTGCAATTTGTACCTGCCTGGATCTTAGGCTCCAGGAGGGAACGTGAATGAAGGATCCGCAATCTGGAAGGGGCCAATGTCCCCGGTCTTCCAGAAAGAGCGAAAACGAGAAATCGGAGAGCGCCCCATTTAGGGGCACCGTAATGCCTACGAATAGGCGACGGTTGTATTAAGCGGAACCGCCTACGTTCCCTGCGCCCGTTGTGCTTTAACGTGATCTACCACAAATGCGACCTGCTCCGCAATG
>PXSY01000062.1 GCA_003023125.1 Bacteroidetes bacterium QH_10_64_19 | reverse complement strand
TCCTGCGTAGATGTCTCGTCAGCCATAGTATACCTTCAAGTGAATGGGAGATTGGGTTTGTGCTACTACGACCGTCGCCTGCGCAGCGAAACCGAAGGTTGGGTAGAGGGCGCGGGGGCGTGGGAGTGGAGAGCAAAAGCGATTCTGCTCTCACGCTCCCATGCGCCCGTGCTCCCCCACTCAACCGCGGTCAACCCACTGTCACATCGGGCCGTATGATTTTTTGAGTGTGGAATGGGAAGTGAAGGGGTTGGAATGGAAGGCTTCCCATTCCGCACTCCGAATTCCGCATTCCCAGTTCGCCTAGCGCTTGCTGTACTGGCTCTTCTTGCGGGCACCGGGCTGGCCGTACTTCTTGCGCTCGACCATGCGGTCGTCACGCGTCAGGTAACCGGCATCGCGGAGCGGGCCCCGCAGTTCCTCATCGTACTCAACCAGCGCCCGGGCGATGCCGAGGCGGATGGCTTCGGCCTGTCCGGTGAGGCCGCCGCCGGACGCATTTACCTTCACGTTAAACTGGCCGATCGTGTCGGTCACGTCGAACGGCTGATCGAGCGTACGGCGGCGCCACGCGACTGGGAAGTAGTCTTCCGCGTCGCGATCGTTGATGATAAAGCTGGAGCCGTCCCCCGGCCGCAGGTACACGCGAGCCGTGGAGGTCTTGCGGCGCCCAATGGCCTGGTACTGAGTCATCTTGGGCATGATAGAAGTCGGAATTTCAGGAAAGAAGACGATCGAGGAAGAGGCGTCCGCCGGAGACGCTATACCGTGTCGAGCGGGTCGGGCTGCTGGGCCTGATGGGGGTGATCCGGACCAGCGTAGACTTGAAGCTTCGTGAACATGTCCCGCCCGAGCGCACCGGACGGAAGCATGCCTTCCACGGCCTGCTTGATGATGTACTCGGGTTTGTCCTCCCGCACCTCCGCTGGGGTCTGGGACTTGTCGCCGCCCGGGTAGCCGCTGTACTCGTGGTAGGACTTCTGCTGCTCCTTTCCGCCCGTGAATCGCGCCTTGTCGGCATTCACCACAATCACGTGATCACCTGTGTCCACGTGAGGTGTGTACGTGGGCTTGTGCTTTCCACGGAGCACATGTGCAATCCGGGAGGCGAGACGTCCCACAATCTTGTTCGTGGCGTCCACGACATACCAGTCGCGCTCGACGGTGCTCTTCTTGGCGTTATAGGTCTTAAAACTTTGCGTGTCCATCGGTGTAATCCGTTGCTTGGCACGGGGCTGGAGGAAAGCAGGACAGGTGGGCGCTGGATCGGTCCTGAGCCCACAAGCGTCTAGGCCGCCCGGAAATTCCAGGGCGCGCCTGCGTCCCGCCCGATCTGATGAAGAGACGACGACGTCAAAAACGCTCCGCCGTCCTATGTCTCCACGTCTAGAAATTTATTGCAGTCACTTTGGCACGTGCGAGGCAGGACCTGGTTTTCAGCCCCGAGCGGATTCCCCCAATCTTGACGCAGGTTCAGACGGCGAGACGGCGGAAAAGGAACCCGTTTTCCGATGCTACATTGCAACCTAGCTTCGCGAAAACGGTTTTTCCGGGCCAATCTCGATGTCATGCTGACGATCGACATCTCCTCACTTTCGACGGGGATCCACCACCTGGAATTGTCGCCCTCCGCCGCTCAGGCTAGCCTCGACCCGTCTACGTTTGAGGAGATTCAGGTCGACGCTGTTCTTCAGTATCACCGCGATCGCATTCTCGTACAGATGCATGCGACGGCCACCGCGGAACTGACGTGCGACCGTACCCTCCAGTCCTACGAGGAAGAGATTGAGGGAGAATACAATATCCTATTCGGTCCGCCTGACATGCAGGGACAAGAAGGAGAAGAATTTGAGGAGGTGCGCCCTTTGGACCCGAGTGACCGGGAGATTGACCTCACGGACGTAGTGCGTGATACGCTTTTGCTCGCAATTCCGCAGCGGAAGATTGCCCCTGGGGCTGAAGACGAACCGATCGATCGTGAGTTTGGGGCGACCGACGAAGAGGACGATGGCCCTGTTGATCCGCGCTGGAGCGACCTTGAGAAGCTGAAGGACGGAGAATAGCGAATCGGAGGTCCGGAGAAAGGAGGGCTCAGCTGTAAATTCTGAGCGAAATGAAGCGGTGCCGCTGAACACGGCTGCGGATCCCTCCATCTTAGGAGGGCCGTTCTTCTGATCTGGTTGGCGCGCGCCTTGCTGAAACTGACACGTACAACCCGTTCACTTTCCTGAAAGACTGAGCCATGGCTGTTCCGAAACGACGACATTCGAAATCTCGCACCAATAAGCGGCGGTCGACCTACTACAACGAGTTGGAACCGCCCCAGCTTATGGACTGCAACAACTGCGGCAACCCGAAGGTCATGCATCGGGCCTGTAAGCACTGCGGCCATTACCGCGGCCGACAGGTGATTGAGCCGTCCGAAGACTTCATGGCGTAGGGCTGGGTGTTCCCGGCTCGTCCACGATGGATAGGCGAGGCGCTCCTGCTCCGGGTCTTGCCTGACGCTTTGTGTGCCGGGCCGGACCGGGAGCATTTTTTTGTCGGGTCTTCGCTCCGTGAGTCGGAATGGGCTCGGCGACTGTCATTGCGTACGCCTATGTTTCCGTCGGATCACTGCTGCGCTTCCGGGCCGAACTCGCCCGCGCATCCGACCAATTCAGTGCGGCTGTATCCAGTCGTTTCCTCGGCATACCCTTCTGGCAGAGACCCCGACGGTTCGTATGGCAGTGTCACGTATCGCAGTGGATGCAATGGGCGGCGACGAGGCTCCAGAGGCAGTCATTGAAGGGGTCATTCAGGCTCTCCAGCACGCCGACGAAGAAATGTCAATCCTTCTCGTCGGTCCCGAGGCGCAGCTTCAAGAATCGCTCGGGAGTCGCGCGGAGGGAATAACGGACGCGGTTCGTGTCGTGGATGCGCTGGAGGTTATTGGCATGGGGGAGGCGCCGTCGACGGCGGTCAAGCAGAAGACCAATTCGTCCATTCATCGTGGCCTTGCGGCCCACCACGATGGCCACGCCGATGCATTTGTGAGTGCCGGCAACACTGGCGCCATCATGGCGGCCGCAATGTTTATTCTGCAACGCATTTATTCCGTCGTCCTCGACATTGGCAGCAACGTCGACTGCAAGCCCGCTCATCTCCTTCAGTTTGCGCGGATGGGGACGGTCTATGCGCGCCAGATTCTCGAAAATGAGGATCCGTCGGTCGGGCTGCTCAACATTGGGGAAGAACCGGGCAAGGGCAACGAGCAGGTGAAGGAGGCATACGACCTGCTTCAGGGGGCCGACGATCTGAATTTTGCCGGTAACGTGGAGGGCGGGGACCTTCTCCTCTACCCTACCGACATCATTATCTGCGACGGATTCGTCGGCAATGCGCTCCTGAAGTTCGGAGAGAGCATGACCACAGTGCTCTCGGAGATGACCGAACAGGAAATGGATCGGCAGAACCTGGACGCGGACGAACGCGAACTCGTTGAAGGAGTCCTCTGGGAGGTGCGAGAAGGATTCGATCCCGAGTCGCAGGGCGGAGCGCCGCTTCTGGGGGTCAACGGAAATGTTCTCATCGGGCATGGACGCTCCTCGCCCGACGTGATCGCGCAGATGATTCACTCAGCCGCGGCGCTCGCCTCGGCAGGCGTGGCCCACGCGCTTGAAGAGGCCTTTGCGACCGGGGCCACGTAGCGTTCAGGGCGCGTGTCCTCGTATTTCTCGCATTGTCCGGTTTCTTTATGCCTTCTGCTTCCCCACCCCCATCTCGCCAGGCGGCCATCACCGCCGTCGGCCATTACCTTCCCGAGAAGCGGCTTACGAACAGCGACTTAGAGGGGATGGTGGAAACCAACGATGAGTGGATCCGCACCCGGACGGGCATTCAGGAGCGACGCATCTTGGGTGACGACGGCAAGGCGACGGCGTTTATGGCCACGGAGGCGGCTCAGGAGGCCCTCGACGAGCGCGGCATCGAGGCGGACGAAGTAGACCTCATTGTCGTGGCCACGGTGACGCCCGACATGCTCTTTCCGGCGACGGCGTGCCTGGTCCAGGACAACCTCGGTGCGTCCAATGCGTGGGGATTTGATCTTTCGGCGGCCTGCAGCGGCTTTATCTACGCCCTCACGACGGGGGCGCAGTTCATCGAGACCGGCCAGGCGGAGACGGTTCTCGTCATTGGGGCCGACAAGATGAGTTCGATTGTAGACTACACGGACCGTACGACCTGCATTCTCTTCGGGGACGCGGCAGGGGCCGTGGTGCTGGAGGCCGACGAGGAGGTGGGGCTCCACGACGCGGTGCACCACGTTGACGGTGAGCACAGCGACCTGCTGTGCATGGAAGGCGGCGGAAGCCTCAACCCGCCGACGCACGAGACCGTTGATGCCCATATGCACTACCTCCACCAGGAGGGCCGACAGGTCTTCAAGTTTGCTGTCACCCGCATGGCGGACGTGTGCGAGAAGGTGATGGAGCGCAACGACCTGGAGGCCGACGATGTCGACTACCTTGTGCCCCACCAGGCCAATCAGCGCATCATCGACGCCACGGCCAAGCGCATGGGCCTGTCGTCCGATCAGGTGATGCTGAACATCGATCGCTACGGCAATACGACCGCCGCGACGATTCCGCTCTGCCTCTTTGACTGGGAAGAGGATCTGGAGCGGGGGGACGACCTCATCATTACCGCTTTCGGGGGCGGCTTCACCTGGGGCGCAGGGCACCTCACCTGGGCCTACGACTGACAATCTCGAGTGGCGAGTGACGAATAGTTGCGCCGCCACCAGTCCGGACCGTCTACATTCGCAGATCGGAACTCGCAATTCGACACTGTCATGACAGCGTTTCTCTTTCCCGGACAGGGCTCGCAGTCGGTCGGCATGGGCTACGAGCTCTACGAGCAGCACGAGGAGGCCCGGGCCCGGTTTGAGGCGGCCAACGAGATCCTCGGGGACATCGACCTCCTCACGCTCATGTTTGGGCTTGAGTCGGACATCGGGGATCCCGAAGAGGCGCTCAAGCAGACGGAGGTGACCCAGCCCGCGCTCTATACGCATAGCCTGGCGGCCATGGCGGTGCTCGACGCCGAGGGGGCGCAGCCGGACATGGTGGCGGGCCACAGCCTAGGCGAATACAGCGCGCTGGCGGCTGCAGGCGCTCTTTCGTTCGAGGACGGGCTGCGCGTGGTGCGTCGACGGGGCGCGTTGATGAGTGAGGCAGGAACCCGGCGCCCCGGCGCCATGGCGGCTGTGCTGGGGGGCAATGCCGACCAGGTTGAGGCGGTGTGCGAGGAAATTTCTGCGGAGGAGAACGGGGTTGTACAGCCCGCCAACTACAACGCGCCGGGGCAGATCGTCATCTCGGGCGACGTAAATGCCGTGGAGCAGGCCACGGGGGAAATCGATGGACGCAGCATGCCGCTCCCCGTGAGCGGAGCGTTCCACTCTCCCCTCATGGAGTATGCCCGGGAGGGACTCGCAGAGGTGCTTGAATCAGTGACCATCGAGACGCCCCGCTGTCCGGTCTACCCGAACGTGACGGCCGAGCCGACGACTGAGCCCGATGAGATTCAGCGGCGGCTCACCGAGCAGCTTCTTTCCCCAGTCCGGTGGGCGCCGACGCTTCGCCGCATGCACGAGGAGGGGGCCGACCGATTCGTAGAGGTCGGGACGGGACAGGTGTTGCAGGGGCTCGTGAACCGCACCCTTGGAAGCGACGTCGAAGCGGTAGGGGCGGGCACGGCGGACGAAATTGCGGGCATCACGTCCACGTAAGAGATTGGTACGCCCTGAGGGCAGAGGGGGAACCCCGCGGAGGTCGGGCGATTTTCATCTCATGCTCGTTGCGTCCTTCGTTCGACCTCGTTCCCGCCTCCACGGCCGCCTCCGCCCCTCCATGTATCGGGCTTCTGTTTCCTCGTTGCTGCACGGTCTGTCTGGCGCAATCGTCCTGCTCCTTCCCCTTCTCCTTGTGGGCTGTGGCGGCGGCGACCTCTATTCCGTCAATGAGGGGCAGGTGGCGCAGCGCTTTCTCCCGCCGGAGCGGACTGTTCATCATCCGGATTCCTTGCAGGATCTCACGGTCACCGAGGGCGATGACAAACTGAAGTACCAGCTGGAGCGCGATTACCAGTCACTCATTCAGAAATGGTCCAGTAGCTACCGGAGACTGGGGGCGGGACGCTCCGTGCAACAATCCCAAACCTACGCGACGTTCTGGAGCCTCGAACTCGCACTCGCCTCGCTCCAGCCGGAGGTGGGCATCGTGTCGCTCCGGAAAGAGAAGGCCCGAGAACTCCTTGAACGGCGCCGGAAGTCGTACAGCAAGACCATTCAGATTGACGTGTACTGGTTCACGGGTCGCGGCACGAACGGAATCATTGCCGGGCCGAGCGCCCGCACAGTGCTCCGCGTGGGCGACCGCACCCTCCGCCCCACGCGTGCCGATCACGGCCCGCTCCGTGAGGCGTACGTGTCCGGCGGAGAAACCGCGCTCTACCGGCGAAACACGTTGCACTTCCCGCGTACCGTCGAGGGCACCGATGTTCTCGCTGACAGCGCGGATGTGGAGCTTACGGTTCGCCGGTCCGGACTGTCATCGAAAGAGCGGTTTTCGTGGACGTGGGAGGACGAAGGGTGAGGACTGGAGGGACAGTGCCTCACGGGCTGTCTGCCCAAGCGGCCCTCCTCTCTGGCGAACTGCGGAGCCCGCGGGCCCATCGCACTCGGGGTCCGCCCCCCACGATCGGACATTGTCCACCTCTGAGACCAAAAGGCTTGTGCGCCCAGTCTCCAGGTGCCGTCTTGGGGCGCTTTCCAAGCCGGTTCGTGGATCGGAGGCGGGGGTGTTTCTTAACACGTGATCACCTCGACCGAGGGGCCACCTTCTTGCCTTTCCGGGTGGAATTCCCAATCTTCTGGACCATCGGGGCAGCGGGCGTCCCCGCACCGCAATTGTGCCATCGAGATTGCCACACCATCATGCAGGCAGACTTTCGTGGATCCACCGTTCTCGTGACCGGCGGAACGCGGGGAATCGGTCGCGCGCTCGTCGAAGCGTTTGCCGACGCGGGCGCCAACGTCGCATTTACCTTTCGGTCGTCGACCGATGCGGCCGCGGCCCTTGTCGACCAGCTTGAAGCGGAAGGCGTCGAGGCGCTGTCGTTGCAGGGCGACGTGGCCGATCTGGACGCGGCACAGGCGCACGTCGACGCCGTGCTTGACCGCTGGGACACGCTCGATGTGCTCGTCAACAACGCTGGGATCACGCGGGACGGGCTTCTGCTCCGCATGGGGGAGGACGACTGGGACGCTGTCGTCGAGACCAATCTGAAAGGGGTCTTCAACTTCTGCAAGGCGGCGTACATGCCCATGATGCGCCAGCAGAGCGGCGCCATCGTCAACATCTCGTCCGTGGTGGGCACCACCGGAAACGCGGGCCAAACGAACTACGCCGCCTCCAAGGCAGGCATCGTGGGCTTCTCGAAAAGCCTTGCCAAGGAGTTGGGCGGCCGCAACGTCACGGTCAACGTCGTGGCGCCCGGATACGTGCAGACGGACATGACCAACGAATTGGACGACGAGACCCGCGAGGGCATCCTCGATGCCGTACCGCTCGACCGGCTGGCCGATCCCGATGAGATTGCCGACTCTGTGCTGTTTCTGGCCTCCCCTGCGGCCAATTACATCACAGGACACGTCCTGCACGTAAACGGGGGGCTCTCCATGTAGACCTGTTGCTTCGCTTTTCGTCGTCTATTAAGGATTTGGAGGATCGACCAGAGAAGTTTTTCGTAGCAAATTTCCCACTTTGAGGTGCGTCTTCGGTCGTAGCATATGTCCCCCCGTTCCGCCCCGTCATGGGTCCGTCGTAGGCTGATTTGCGACGCCGAAGCGTACATCCATTACGTCCCAAACTGGCATCTAAACGTACGCCGCTTGCCGCATGGCTCCCGAGATTTCAGACAGCCCGTATACGAACGTTATCGACTTGACCTCCGAGGCGCAAAAGGAGCGGAGGCGCGACGAGATTGGCGAGCTTCGGGAACCGGATCCGCCCCTCGACGAGGTGACCGTCAACGATCTGTCCGGGCACATGGAGCAGGCCGTGCATGCTGCCGGCTGGACCGACCTGATGGACGTTCAGCAGAAGGCCATCCCCTACATCCTGGAGGGGCGCGATCTGATCGTGCAGTCCCAGACCGGATCGGGCAAGACGGGGGCCTTTCTGCTCCCGCTCTTCGACCTGGTGAATCCGGACAAGGAAGAGCAGCAGGTCCTCATCCTCACCCCCACCCGGGAGTTGGCCCGGCAGATCCATGAGGAGTTCGAGCAAATGAAGATTGCAACGCCGCGCACAAATCGGATGGACGCGGTCCTGATTTATGGCGGCGTCGGCTACCAGCCCCAGATCAACGGGCTTCAGGAGGGGGCGCAGGTGGTCATTGGCACCCCCGGACGCATTCTCGATCACCTCAAGAAGGACAACTTTGACGCCAGTACCCTTCGGATGCTGGTGCTCGACGAGGCCGACGAGATGCTCTCGATGGGCTTCTACCCGGACATGAAGGAGATCGTCGAGTATGTTCCGGAGGATCGCGTTTCGTACATGTACAGCGCCACCATGCCGCCGAAGGTGCGAACGGTGGCCCGCGAGTTTCTCGACGACCCGGGGTTCCTCTCGCTCAGCACCGACAAGGTGAGCGTGGAAGAGAACGAGTACCGCTACTATCTGGTCAACCCGATGGACAAGGATCGGGTGCTGGCACAACTCATGGAGTTGGAAGAGCCGGAATCGGCCCTGATCTTCGCAAATACGAAGCGAGAGGTCAGCTACCTCAACAAGTTCCTCGGCAACAAGGGGTACGACGTCGATGAAATGTCCGGCGACCTCTCCCAGCGCGACCGCGAGAAGGCGCTCGACCGGCTCCGAGAGGGCAGCCGCAGGACCACGAGTACATCATCCCCCGCTCCGGCCGCACAGCCCGGGCCGGCGAGGAGGGCACCACGATCGTCCTCTCCACCCACGAGGACGAGTTCGAACTCAAGCGGATGGCGAACACCTACGACATTGAGCTCGAACGGGCTGAGCTTCCGGAGGACCCCCACGGCGAGGCCCGCAATCTGCTGGAAGAGCGCTACGCCGAGGCCGAGGCGTCGCCCAACGGCATTGAGCAGGGCGTCGGCGACTTCGTGCCGCTCGTGCAGGAGCTGTCCGAGGAGCGGCCTGAGCTGCTCGCGTCCGTGGTACAGGAGCTTTATGCCCGGGCGAAGCAGGAAGACGAGGCGGAGTGATTCGTGACGCGTGATGCGTGAGGGTCTTTATCGTCTGTGCTTTCCGCACCATCTCACACGTCACGTTTCACTTTTCACGCATCACGTCTCACGCATCGAAGACGTGCTCCGCCTGCCGGTAGGCGATGAGTCCGCTCGCGGCGAAGATGACCGCATAGATGCCCAGTGGTGTTTCTGCGTTCGACACCGCCTGGTAGGCGAGGGCCGAGAGCCCGGCCGCTACGCCGCCGGCCCCGAGGAAGATGAGGACGTGGAGGATCCACCGACCGAACGCCTGGCCGGGCGAGAGCGAGGAATCGGACATGGATTGGGGGCATTGGTCGGGAAAAACGACGGATCGTGAACCTACCGGGACGGGGGCGTAAGGGCAAACGGACGGATTGGGCGAATGGGGGGAGCGTCGGGACGTGGAAGATGAGAGAAGGGAGAAGCGCCGTCGCAAGTCGCTGTTTTTCGTTTCCCTCTGGTCGCGTTGCGAGATCGTCGTCCTGTGTTTAAGCGTTCTCGGGGTGCGATTTTGGCACACTATACGTAGATATGGGATCAAAAATTGCGCCCTTATCACCGGGGTGCTTTTTCCATGTTGGGCCAATTTTTTCCTCTCCTTTGGCCTCGCCAATCTCTCCTGGATCAGGCCCAATGCGCCGGAAGGCATTTCGCAGCGGCCACGTCGCTTCTC
>PXSY01000067.1 GCA_003023125.1 Bacteroidetes bacterium QH_10_64_19 | reverse complement strand
GTCGTGGTCGACGCCGTGCTCGTTCAGGCGGGCCGCCCAGTCGTCCAGCGAGCCCACCGGCACGGCGAACGCAACGGCGCGGGCCATGCCGGCGCCGGGGCGGCCCTGTGTGGCGCGGGGCCACGGGAAGAACGTCAGGAGGGTGCCGGGGCGGCCGGTGGTGTCGCCGTAGTAGAGGTGGTGGGTAGTAGGGTCATCGAAGTTGACGGTGGTCTTTACCCGCCGAAGGCCGAGGACGCCGACGTAAAAGTCGAGATTGTCCTGGGCGTCGCCGGACAGGGCGGTGATGTGGTGGAGGCCGGGCGGAGAAGCGTCGGGCATAACAGAGCAGGGATCGGAGAAACGGACGCGCCGATCTTTTTACGCCGTCGAGGGCGCGTCGGTTTGCTCCACGACGGCGAGCGTGCAGCGGCTCGCGCAGACGAGGTGGTCGTCCGCGTCCCGGATCTCGACGCTCCATACCTGGGTGGTGCGGCCGGTGTGGAGGGGCGTGGCCGTGGCGGTCAGCGTGCCCTCGCGCACGGAGCGCACATGATTGGCGTTCACCTCGATGCCCGCCGCGGTGCGGCCCTCCGGGGCGGCCAGGTGGCCCCCAACGCTGGCCGCGCTTTCGGCCAGGACGACGCTGACGCCCCCATGCAGCAGGCCGAACGGCTGGTGGTGATCGGGTGTCACCGGCATCGTTGCCGTCACACGCTCGGCCGACGCCTCGTCGATCTCGATGTCGAGGAGGGCGGCGACGCCACCGAGGGTTTCGGGGAGTGCGGGCTCCTCCGGAAGGTGTGAGGAAGAGGTCACGGGAGGGGTAAGACAGGATGACAGTGCGAATGTGATCCCCCCTTCGCCGAGCAGATCCGTGTTTTTTAGACAGTAGAGACGACCAGGCCGGTCGTCTCTACCGCACGAATACCGGCATCGGGTGAGAAGTCCGGGATTTCTGACGGTGCCACGTCCGGAGTCAAGATCCGCCGTCGGCCGTCTGCGGTCCGCCGTCCATCTCGTCCGCGGTCAGTCCTCAAACTCTGTAAAGGCGATCGTCGTGTTGTGGCCGCCAAAGCCGAAGGCATTGGTGAGAGCCGCCGAGACGTCCCGGTCTGCCGCCTCGTTGGGCGTGTAGTTGAGGTCGCAGCCCTCGCCGGGCGTCTCGAGGTTGATGGTGGGGGGCACGCGCCCGTTCCGGATGGCAAGGATGGACGCGATGGCCTCGGCGATGCCGGCCGCCCCCAGCATGTGTCCGGTCATGCTCTTCGTGGCGGAAAGGTTGAGGTCGTACGCATGGTCGCCGAACACCTCCTTCACGGCGTCGGACTCGATGACATCGCCGACGGGGGTGGAGGTGGCGTGCATGTTGATGTGCTGCACGTCCGTGGGGGCCAGCTCGGCGTCGTCGAGGGCCTTCTCCATGGCGAGAGCGGCGCCGCGGCCGTCCGGGTCGGGGGCAGCGTAGTGGTGGGCGTCGTTCGACTTGCCAACGCCCGTGACTTCGGCATACGCGTCGACAGGGCCCGCATCGAGGCGAAGCCGCCCACGCACAGCTCATTGATCGAGGCCTCCGTCCCGCCCACGAGCATGGCGCGGGCGTGGCCCTGGCGGAGCAACAGCAGCCCGTCGGTAATGGCGTCGTTGCCGGTGGCGCACGCGCTCACGACACAGTGGTTGGGGCCGCGAAGCGTGTGCTCGATGGCCACCAGGCCGGCCGCCATGTTGCTGATCATCATGGGCACGAAGAAGGGAGAGATGTGCCGCGCCCCATTCTCGTCGAGGTCGAGCACCGAGTCGACGAACAGGTCGCTGCCCCCGACGCCTGTGCCGAAGATGACGCCAATGTCGTCCCGGGTCTCCGGGGCGAGCGCAGTGGTGTCCAGCTCAGCGTCGTCGAGGGCCTGCTGCGCGACGGCCAGCGCGTACTGGCTGAACGGGTCCTGGCGCCGCGCCTGCTTCGAGCTGATGTAGTCGGTCGGGTCGAACCCGGAGATTTCGCAGGCGATTTTGGTCCGCACGTCGGAGGCGTCGAACTTGGTGATGGGGCCGGCTCCACTCTCGCCGTCCAGCAGGCGATCCCAAAACTCGGCGACGGAGTGGCCGAGGGGCGTGAGGGCCCCGAGACCGGTAACGACGACGCGATTGGCAGGATCGGTAACAGCCATGAGGAAGGGCGGACTATCGGCAGTCGATGCTGGACGAGAGAGCAGCGGGCAACATAGGCATCCCCGTTCCGCCGGCGGGGCTCATGGGAGGGTCTCGCGTGCAGGCTCGGGCGCGACGCGGACGAGAGCCGCACTGAGCGTGAGCCGCCCGGGGACGAAGGTCCCCACAGATGCCCGGAACGGGGCCGACGGGCGGGTCGGCGTGGGCTCTGAATTGTGTAGTGTAGCGTCCCACCTGTTTCGAAACAAGGGGTTCCGCTGGGGTCATGCGGAATTAACCAAGCCGGAATGGGGCGGCCCAGCACGATCGGTTGCTGCACGTTTTTCGGATGGTGTTGGGGCTCTTCTCCCTCCGGTCGACAATACGGCCGAGAACGCACAGGGGAGCGGGTGCAGTCGCGCGTGGAGGGTGCGGGCTCGATGACGTGGCTGGATGGTCGCTCGATCGTGATCGCGCGGTGGTCCCACACGTAGCTGCCGAAGACGCCGGTCCCGCCCTCTACGTGCTCGATGACGTTGGGAAGCTCGCCGGGCCCGAGCCCGTTTCCCTGCCCGCCCGGCGCCTGGGCCTGCTGGGAGCGGATGATGTCGAAGAGGTTGTCATCGATCACGTGGACGGCGGACTCATTGGGGCCGTAGAAGGCCACGGAGATCCACGGAAGCTCGGTCGTGATGCGCCCGGCCTCGTCGCGCTCGAAGTTCGCCTCGTTGAGAATGCCCGACGAGGTGGTCCGGTACGTCGCGAGGGAGTCTTCCTCCGGGTCGTAGTCCTCCTGGTAGAATGGCGTGAGCCGGCTGCGAAGGGCAGAGTCGGGCTGGCTGAAGTCGAGAAGGGAGGTGGTCGTCAGGACGAGCACGGCCTGGCCCGAGCGGCCGCTCCGGGGCGCCGTGATGGTGAAGGCCGGCTGGGCATCTCCTTGATAGGGGACCGTCTCGTTCTGCGTGTCTACGATCGAGACGGTGTCGGGCACGGTGGTCGTCGCCGTAATGTCCGCCTCCCCCGCGGTCACCGAGAGCTCGTACGTCGTGCGGGGCTGAACACGGGGGACGGGGGTAGGCGTCGGCGCGTAGAT
>PXSY01000055.1 GCA_003023125.1 Bacteroidetes bacterium QH_10_64_19 | reverse complement strand
CATGACGAGCGATCCGTGGTCCGTGTGGATCGGCTTCGGAGCGCTCGTCGTGGCCACGATCAATGTGGTCGGCGGCTTCCTCGTGACCGATCGGATGCTGAAGATGTTTGGCAAAAAAGAAGCCTCGCCTGCGTCCGTCAGTGCTCCGCAGACGAACGGCACGGCGGAGTGAGCGCGATGCATTTCGTGTTGCGTATTTCGTACTGCGTGATGACGTGGTTCGTGACTACTCACTTCCGTCCAACGCGTAACGCCCAACGCTTACCCCTCAACGCTCCAACGCCCTCATGAAGACTGCGATCATCGATCTCGCCTATTTGCTCTCGGCGGTGCTCTTCGTCCTCGGGCTGAAGCGCATGCAATCGCCCATCACCGCCCGCACAGGGAATGCGCTCGCATCCCTCGGTATGCTCGTGGCCGTTGTCGCCACCCTCTTCCTGCAAGAGATCCTGTCGTGGCCCATGATTCTGGGCGGCCTTGCGCTGGGCGGGCTCATCGGGGTGGTGCTGGCCCGCACGGTTGAGATGACGGCGATGCCAGAGCTGGTGGCGGTCTTTAACGGCTTCGGCGGGCTGGCCTCCGCGCTGGTCGCAGGGGCGGAGCTGTCGCAGTACGTGAGTGGCGAAGTGTACGGGTTCGGGGTCGTCACGGCCATCACGGTCGCGCTTTCGATTCTGATTGGAACCATCACCTTCTCGGGGAGCGTCGTCGCCAACGGCAAGCTAAGCGGCTGGATTACGGGCAACCCGATCTCGTTTCCGGGCCTGCGGGTGCTCACGGGGCTTCTCCTGGTGGGGGCCGGTGTCGCCTTTGGGGTCATGGTGGCGTACGCCGAGGGCTTCCCGACCCTCGCCCGGCCCATGATTCTGGCGGCCCTGGGCCTCAGCGCCTCGGCCTTTCTGCTCGGCATCCTACTCGTGATCCCCAGCGGCGGGGCCGACATGCCGGTGGTCGTGTCGCTTCTCAACTCGTATTCGGGCCTCGCGGCCGCCGCGGCCGGATTTGTACTCACCAACACGGCCCTCATCGTGAGCGGCACGCTCGTCGGCGCGGCGGGGATGATCCTGACGGTCCTCATGTGTGAGGCGATGAATCGGTCGCTGGCCAACGTCATGCTCGGCGGCTTCGGAGGCGGAGATGGGCCCGCGGCGGGGCTCGACGTGCCGGAGGGCAAGACGGTGAATGAGACCTCCCCCGAGGATACAGCCATTCTCGCCCGCTACGCCCAGAAGGTCGTCATCGCGCCGGGCTACGGGCTCGCCGTGGCACAGGCGCAGCACGAGGTGCGCGAGCTCGCGGATCAGCTCGAGGCGCAGGGCATCGAGGTGAGGTACGCCATTCACCCCGTCGCTGGGCGCATGCCGGGTCACATGAACGTGCTCCTGGCCGAGGCGGACGTCTCCTACGAGAAGCTCTATGAGCTGGAGGACATCAACCCCGAGTTCTCGACGACCGACCTGGCCATCGTCGTGGGGGCCAACGACGTGGTCAATCCTGCGGCCCGCGACGACGAGGGCAGTCCCATCTACGGCATGCCCATCCTGAACGTGGACGAGGCGGACACGGTCGTCATGATCAAGCGCAGCCTCAGCCCCGGCTACTCGGGCGTTCCGAATGAGCTGTTCTACGCGGACAACACGAAGATGCTCTTCAGCGACGCAAAGGAGGCGGTCGCCGAGATTACCGACGCGGTGAAGGAGATGGAGGAGGCGTGACGAGTTGAAGGTTGGAACGTTCAACGTTGAACGTTCCGACGGACAACGCTATGTCGGCTCACGGGTGCG
>PXSY01000054.1 GCA_003023125.1 Bacteroidetes bacterium QH_10_64_19 | reverse complement strand
CGGGAGCTGGGTGTTGACGTGATCCATCAGGTCCGACCCCGTGGCCAGCGACGAGAGGACCGTCGTGTCGGAGATGGGCGAGCACTGGTCGCCGTAGACGGCCCCGCCGACCACCGCTCCGAAGCAAAGCGTGATGAAGAACGGGTCCTGCGAGACGCTCCACGCCAGCGGCATGGCCATCGGAAAGACGACCGCGTAGGTGCCCCACGAGGTGCCGGTCGAAAAGGCGATGATGAGGCAGAGGACGACCAGCAGACCCGGCAGGATGGTTGGCGAGAGGGACTCGCCGACGGTCGCTACCACGTACTCGGCCGTGCCCACGGCCTCGGCCACCTCCTTCAGCGACACGGCCAGGGCTAGAATGATGGCCCCGATGGTGACCCCCTTGCATCCGTCGATGAACCCGTCCATCACCTCGTTAAAGTCCATTCCCTTGAACAGTGCGACCCCCATCCCGACCAGGACGGCCAGCACGAAGGCCTCCGCGATGAGCAGGAGCGGATCCGGGCTCTCCCCTCCTGTCCATCCCATGAAGAAGTATGTTGTGATGTAGGGAATGATCGCCACGCCGAGGAGCGTCCCGATGGGCCCAACAAAGTCGACGAGACTCGGGTCGTAGTCGTCCGGCACGTCCATCTCGGTGAGCTCCCGGGAGGGGAGGGGCGTGGCGTCGTCGCGGTCGAGCTTGCTGGTGGAGCGGGCCCGTTCGGTGGCGTCGCGCATCTTTTTGCTCGGCACGTACGGCAGCTTTTCCCACGCGAAGAGAAGCGTCATGGCCACCGCGAAGAGCGCGTAAAAGTTGGCCCAGATCGAGGAGAAGAAGAACTGGATGCCCTCCTGGCTCGTCTCGAAGAGCGGAATCGTGCCGGCCACGAGGCCACCCACATAAATGGGCCACACGTTGAACGGAATGATCGTGGCGGCCGGGGAGGCGGTGGAGTCGACGACGTAGGAGAGCTCTTCGTGCGAGACGTCATGCTGGTCGCCGATGGGGCGGGCCGTGGCGCCGGTGAGGACCGTGGAGATGGTGCCGCCCTGGTGGAAGACGAGGCCCATGATCCAGGTAAAGAACTTGGCGGTCTTCGGCCCGGTCACCATCTTCTCCCCTGCCCACCTCGCAAAGCGCAGCGCGCCCCCAGTGCGCGTCCACAGTCCAATGAGCCCGCCGAGTGCCCACAGGTATACCAGCAGGATGAGCGCGAAGTCCTCGGTCCCGATGGCCGGAAGCAGGAAAGCATCGATGATGTTGACCTTGCCGGCGATGATGCCCCCGGCCGCGATGCCGATGAAGAGAGCGCTCACGACCTCCTGCAGCCAGAACGCCAGGACGATGGCGATCAGGGGCGGTAGCACCGACCAAAAGCCGTAGTGCTCCCCATCGAGTTGCTGCGCCTCCACCTTTGGAATGTCCCCGGCGAAGTACACAGCTGCGCCGAGCCCGCCCAGTACCAGCGCGGCCACAACCCACCGTTGCCACCAGGGCACATCACTCTCCGCATCGGCTGCGTGTGCGTCCTCTGGGTCGGCAGATCCGGACTCCTGCACGTCGGTCGGGGAATCGGGGACGTCGGGCATGAGGTACGGGTGCGTTGTTGGCGTCGAATTTCAGCCTCCAACTAAGGAACTGAGCACCACGGACGCCAACTCACATACCGACCACGAGTTAAATTTCGATCTGAGTAGAGCCGCTCCCCTGCGATTTTCAGCTACTTCCCCCCTACGCGATCTCAGCCAGGATCAGGCGTACTCCTTGGCGAACGCCGCTGCCTCGGACGCGCTGCGT
>PXSY01000053.1 GCA_003023125.1 Bacteroidetes bacterium QH_10_64_19 | reverse complement strand
CATCCGATCGGTCACGAGGAAGCCGCCGACCACATTGATCGTGGCCACGACGAGCGCTCCGAAGCCGATCCACACGGACCACGGATCGCTCGTGATGCCCGCCGCTACGAGGGCCCCCACCACGGTAATGCCGCTAATGGCGTTGGCGCCCGACATGAGCGGCGTGTGGAGGGTCTGCGGCACCTTGCTTAGAATCTCCGTGCCCAGAAAAGCGGCGAGGACGAAGATGATGAGGTTGTTGAGCATAGGGCTCTATATTGGGAAACCAGACGTTGGGGATCGAAAAGCGATGTGCTACGATTTTGGCTCGGCTGCGTCTCGGGGAGACAGAGTGAGACGTGATGCGTGATCGACCGGGACGAGCATCCTCACGCATCACGATTTGCGCATCACGCGTCACCCCCTTTCTTCCTCCACGGGTTCAAGGAGATTTTGGACGCGGTCGTTACGAACAGCCCCGTCGCGCGTGAGGCACGACTCCGCAAAAATCTCGTCGTCGGAGTCCGGCGCGAAGTAACGACTTCCTCCCCGGCCTCCGTGAGGGCACAGTTGCCGCCGTTCGGCGCGGCGAGGTCTACAATGACAGAGCCCGGATCCATGGCCTGCACAGCGGTCTCGTTGACGAGCAAGGGGGCGGGCTGGCCGGGGATGAGGGCCGTCGAGACGACCACGTCGGCGTCGGCAATATGCGGCTTCAGGAGCTCGGGCTGGCGCTCCTGCTTTTCCTGTTCCACCTCTTCGGCGTAGCCGCTCTCGTCCTGGTCGGCGTCGATGTCGACCTCCAGCTCCACAAAGTCGGCCCCGAGGCTTTCGACCTCCTCGCGGGTCGGCTCGCGAATGTCGTACCCCGAAACGCGAGCACCGAGACGCTTGGCCGTGGCGATGGCCTGAAGGCCCGCCACCCCGGCCCCCAGCACCAACACGTCGGCCGGACGCACTGTCCCGGCAGCTGTGGTGAGGAGCGGAAAGAACGTGGGAAGCCGTTCGGCGGCCTGAATGACGGCTCGGTACCCCCCGAGCCGAGGCGACCGGGGTCGAGGTCGAAGCGGTCGGCCGCGACCGCCCGGACGCCGGACTCGGCGAGCATGAGGTCCGCGTCGGGTTCGTGCTCGGCGAGGGCGCAGGCGGTGTCCGGCTGCCCAAGGGGATTCAAAAATCCGACGAGGACCTGTCCTTCGCCGAGACTGTCAATCTCCTCGTCGGAGGGGGGCGCCACTTTTGTGATGAGATCGGCCCCGAGCGCTGCCTCCCGCCCCACGACCGAGCAGCCCGCCTCTTCGTAGTCCGCATCCTCGTGGTAGGCCCCCTGCCCGGCGCCTTCTTCCACGTGGATCTCAAGGTCGTCGACGGTCGCCAGCAGACGGTCGGCCACGGAGGGAACCAGTGCTACGCGGGTCTCATCAGGGTCGGTCTCCCGGGGGACGCCAATCGATAGAGCCATTGCGCCGTGATCGTTGATTCAAAGAGTGTTGGAGTCACGAGTCATGAGTCGTAACTCCTGATCCATGATTGATGACTCATGCCCTCGTTACCCATGCGTCCGCTCGAACTCGTCCATAAACTGCACGAGCTTCTGGACGCCCTCCTCCGGCATTGCGTTGTAAATCGACGCGCGGATGCCGCCTACCGTGCGGTGCCCCTTCAAGCTAAGCAGGCCGTGCTGTTCGGCCTTCTTCAAGAAGAGCGGCTCCAGGTCCGGGTCGTGGAGACGGAACGTCACGTTCATCATCGAGCGAGAGCCCGGCTCCACCGTCCCCCGGTAGAAGTCGGTCTCGTCGATCGCGCCATACAGCATCGACGCCTTCCGTCGGTTGATGGCGTGGATGGCATCAATTCCGCCCTGGTTGCGGAGCCATCGGCCTACCTTTTCGACCATGTAGATGGGAAACACGGGCGGGGTGTTGAAGCGCCGCTCCACGTGGGTGCCATAATCCAGCATCGTCGGCAAGGAGTCCTTCTTGCGCCCCAAGAAATCCTCGTGCACGAGCACTACGGTCACCCCCGCCGGGCCGATGTTCTTCTGCGCCCCGGCGTAGACGAGCCCGTAGCCCTCCAGGTCACCACCGGGACCTCGAGCACCGGATCGTCCGTCATCTGGTTGCCGTTGACCGTCTCGTTGGTCGTGATGTGGACGTACGACGCCTCCGGGTCGAGGTCCCAGTCTTCCACGTCGGGCACATATGAGAACTCCTCCGCCTCACTGGACGCCGCGATATTCACCCCGCCCACCCGGCGCGCCTCCTTCACGGCCTTGGTGCCCCACCGGCCCGTCACCACGTAGTCGGCCACGCCGTCCTCGGGCAAGAAGTTGAGCGGCACCTGGTAGAACTGCATCGAGGCCCCGCCCTGCAGGAAGAGGATGTGCCAGTCGTCGTCCAGATCAAGCAGGGCGCGGAGATGCTCCCGGGCCGACTCTTCAATCTTGTCGTAGGCGGGCGAGCGGTGACTGATCTCCATGACCGACGCCCCCACGTGGTTGTACACTGGCAGTTCGTCTTTCGCCTCCATCAACACCGCTTCGGGAAGCGTAGCCGGCCCGGCCGAAAAGTTGTACTGGCGCTGACTGCGATCGGCAGGCGTAACGGTTCCGGTGGAGGGGATCTCCTTGGTAGCGGGCATGTCCGAATGGGGGGCGATTTTCAGAAGCGAGCGCAAAGGGGCCGGAGCCATTGCCGCGGGTACACAGGGGCGCCGGGGGGCCTCGTTCCTCGGACGACGACAATGTAGACAACGTAATCGTGTCGTGCAACGACCGACATTGGCCCCTCCCGTCTCCAAAGCAGCGTTCCACAGCAATGCCCCTGCACAGAACAATCATGCAGGGGCAAAGAATCATGTTAAATGAAGCGATCCCGATGGCCGTCGGGACCGTACAGTCGGCGCTACGGCGTGACGATGTTACCGTCGCCGCCGTCCGCACTGCCACCTGGGCTTCCACTCGGGCCGCCTCCGGGCGAGCCATTTCCTTCCGCCACGTCCACGACCTGAATGTCAAAGATGAGCTTGCGCCCGGCCAGTGGATGATTGGCGTCGATGGTCACCGAGTCCTCGCCCAATGCCGTAATGAGGACCGGAACGGTTTGGCCATTTTCGAGGCGCAACTGAAGCTGCTGTCCAACCTCCGGATCGACCTCGCCGGGAATCTGGTCTCGGTCCATCTCCATGACCATGTCTTCGCGGTGCTCACCGTATGCCTGCTCCGGCTCCACTTCCACAGTCTTCTCATCGCCCGCCTCCATTCCCGCCACGGCCTCTTCAAAGCCGGGAATGACGCGATTCTCACCAATGGTGAAGCTGAGGGGCTCTTCCTCCGACTCGTCGAACTTCGTGCCGTCTTCCAGCCTGCCGGTGTAATGGACTTGGACTTCGTCTCCTTGATTCGCTTGTGCCACGACGCTGTGTAAGTCTAGTACTTTGGGGAGTGCGAAAACAACTAATCGATGCGGTTCTACGCGCTGTCGAAATCAGTGTTCGGGGGTTCGCGGGGATCGTATGTTCTTTACGCGTAAGGCACCTAATCCGGATGCACGAGGCGGAAGGGCTGGACTTCTCCAACGTGGTGACGTTCAACCTCGACGAGTATTCCCTCATGGACCTGGAGAGCCTGCAGAGCTACCACCGGTTCATGGACGAGAATTTCTTCAATCACGTCAACATCCCGGAGGAGAACACTCACATCCCGCAGGGCAACATTCCACGCGACGAAGTGGAGCGTCACTGCATCGGGTATGAGCACGCCATCGAAAAGGCGGGGGGCATCGACCTGATGCTGCTCGGCATCGGGCGCAGCGGACACGTCGGGTTCAACGAGCCGGGCTTGAGCCGGGACACGCGAACGCGCATGATCGTCCTCGATGA